>JBBQRS010000081.1:0-22126 GCA_038214535.1 Anaerolineae bacterium | reverse complement strand
AGTTAACCCCCGGGGGTGTGCCCATCCTCTGCGGCCCACTCCGCGGGAGACAAGGCGAGGTGCGTTACTTTGGTTGTAACCGGTAGAGCATCTCCCCGGCTTTCGGCACGATGAGGATGCCTTCCTCCTCGCGGCCTTCCCATTCGGCGAGGTTCACGCTCGCCGGATCGAGATAACCCAGGTTGAGTTGTTCGCATCGCTCGTGCGGGATGCCGGTCGCCAGCGTCACGTTGACACGCAGCTTCTCCTCGCCGGTGGCCGGGTCATAGGTCCCCAGGCCGCGCACGTGCGTCGAGTGGGCGAGCACCCCCGCGGGGAAGCGAGAGAAACGATCCCATTGCTCGGTGAAGTAGGGGAGACAGTGATAGCCCACTTCGTCCAGCACCGCGCCGTGGGTATAAGAGACTTCGGTGATGTGTGGCGCGTAGATGATGACTTCGCCGCCGTCGGCCACCGCCGGTTCGAGCTTGTACATCCCCTTGCCGCCGACCCACAAATCGTCGTACATCTCGGGCATCACGGCCAGCACCCGTTGATACGGTTGCTCGACCCAGCGGACGTGGATCTGCGCCGAGAGATCGGCCGCGGCGGAATAGGCGTCTTCCGGGCTGCCAGCATAGAGGCCCGCCAGCCCCGGCTGATGATCGGCGGTCTCCTTGACGACCATCGCAAAGCAGAACTTCGGGCGCGGGATCAGCGAGGCCGCGCGATCAATCACGCGGCGAATGGGCGTATCCTTGACGCCGATGGTCGCGCTGCTGGTGAGCAACGCGCCCAACCAATGCGTGAAGTTGATCACCTCGGGGCCGCTGATGCCGGGGAAGAAGTACTTGTTGCCGCCGGAGAAGCCCACAACTTCGTGCGGGAAGGTCGGCCCGCAGACCACCAGCAGATCGTAGGCGAGGATCATCTTGTTCAGCGTCACCGGGACGGCCTGTTCGAGCAACCCGCCGGTGAGCCGTAAGATCTCTTCGGGTGAAATCACGCCCAGCGTGGTGAGCGCGTCCGGGTCATCCCAACGGTGATTGTAGATGTGTACTCCGGCGTAGTCCGCGGCCAGCTCCTCTGCCGTGACGCCCACGCGGCGCGCGATCGCTTCTTCGCTCATCGGCTGATGCGTGCCCAGCGCGATGAGATAATCGAGCGCGGCGACCTGATCGCCGATCGCATCATGGATTAGGCGAAACATGAGCGGCAGGGGCGCGGTGCGCGTGCCGTCCGGGATGATGACGAGGACGCGCTTGCCTGCCACCTTACACGTCGCGAAGCCCTGGGCAACGATCTCCCGCGCCTCCGCCTCTTCCAGGTAACGATCTGTCCCACCCTTGCCGATGGTCATGGATCACCTCTTCTCTATCGCAGCCGGTTTAGCGTCCATCCAAGAATCCGTCTACCACGGAATACACTGAATACACGGAAGAAAACATATCGTTGCTTTTTTCCGTGTATTCCGTGGTTATCATCACCGTCAGGGGTTCAGGATGACCTTGATGGCTGGAATCTGGCCCTTCGCCATGCTGTCCACGATCTCTGCGCCTTTGTCCAACGGCGCGGTCATTTCGACGATCTGTTCCACGTCCACGCGCCCGGCGCGGATGGCTTCGATGGAGCGCTCGAACTCGATGGTGAAACCGTACGTGCCGCGCAGGGTGACTTCCTGCGTCACGATCTTCTGCATCGGTATCTCCACCATCGGCTGCGAGTTGCCGATCCACGTCACGTTGCCGCCCGGCTTGACGAGCTCGATGGACTGCTTGGCCGTGGGGCCGACGCCGACCGCCTCGATGACAATCGGCGCGGACGTCGCGCCGGCGACGCGCTTGACGACTTCCGCCAGGTCCTCTTCGGCGGGGTTGACGACCACGTCCGCGCCCATCTGCTTCGCTTTTGCAAGGCGATGCGGGCTGAGGTCGCTCACAATGATGTTTCCTGCGCCCTTGAGCCGCGCGCCGAGCAGGGCGAACAGCCCGATAGTGCCCGCGCCGAAGATCACCACCGTATCGCCCAACACGATCGGCGTGATGTTGATGGCGTGCAGCGCGACCGACAGCGGTTCGACCAGCGAGCCTTGCTCCCAACTGACTTCGGCTGGCAGGGTGTAGAGCTGCTTGACCGGCACGCGCACGGCGTCGGCCCAGGCCCCATCCACGTCCATCATCCCCAGGCCCGTCCGGTTGGTGCAGACGTTCGACATGCCCGCCCGACAATTCGCGCACACGCCGCAGGTGGTCAGTGGCTGCACGACGACGCGATCGCCGACCTTGCTGGTCTGCACGCCCTGGCCCACCGCCGACACGACGCCGGTGAACTCGTGCCCCATGATCATCGGCGCGATACGTCGCCCGGTTGAGCCGGTGTAGCCATGCACGTCCGAGCCGCAGACGCCTACGGCCTTGACGGCCACGACCACTTCATCCGATCCCGGTTGCGGCTCCGCGACGTCTCGCACCGGCATTTGCCACGGTCCTTCATAAACCAATGCTTTCATCGTTGATGGCTCCTTCGCACTTGAGTGTGTATCCTGTAATTCCGTAGTGTAGGGCCTTGTACCCGTCGCCGACGCCCACGAGGGGCTAGACTACGAGTTTCCACGACGGCGTTTCGGGCAGCAAGCGCTCGAATTCGGCGATCAGCGCTGCCTCATATGCGCCTGCGTAAGTTCCGGTGATGAAGCGCCCGAACCCTTCGCGGTAGAACCGTTCCCACGACGCATCTTCGTAGCCCGGGTTGATCGGGAAGAAGCGCGCGCCGTTTGCGCGCGCCGCAGCCATGTCGCCCGGCGCGTCACCAATCATCAGGATGTGACTGTCGGGATATTTGTCCTTCGCCGCCAGCGCGAGGTGCTGCTTCTTCGTGCCCAACTCTTGCCCGGCGATCACCCGCGCATACTGCGCGATATCATGCTCCTGCCACTCGCGGTTGAGCGCTTCGGTCGGGGTGGCCGAAACGACGACGGCGTCCGCCGTGCCGCGCATCATCTCCAGGCTTTGCTTGACATAAGGAAAGGGCGGGATGCCGTGTACCATATCCGCAATGCTCGCGTTGACGGCGACCGTCCATGCCAGCGCCGTCTCTAGCTCGAGATCGGGGTGCTCCGCGAGATAGGCCGTCAACCCGTCGTTGCTGAGCGGCTTGCCGGAGGCGATGAACTCACGCAGCCGGTTGGCCTCGGTGATGTGGACGCCGCGCGCCTGCACTTCGGGCCGCTCGCGCAGCAGGTCGAGGCTCATCACCAGCGCGGGCCAGCGGTTGATGCCGCGCCACTTCGAGTAGAGGTTGACGAACTCCACCGCCTCGCGCGCGTATTTGGAGACTGCCTGGAGATCCCAGTAGTTGACCGTGTTCGGGCAGAAGCACTCCTTGTGCTTGATCTCCATCGTGTCGAACGCGCAGCCGTCCGAGTCAATGCCGACGAAGAAGGGCGCAGTCGGTTGCAGTTCTGCCAACGGGCGAGCCGCTTCGGGATAAGATGCCATGATTCCTCCGTTCTAAACGCCGCTGAACGCCGAGAAGCCGCCGTCAACAGGCACGACGATGCCGGTGACGAAGGCGGATGCCGGCGACAGCAGCCATAATGCGGCGCCCAGCAGGTCTTCTGGGTCGCCGAAACGTCCCATGGGGGTATGCGCGATGATGGACTCACCGCGCGCCGTCAGCGCGCCGGTGGCTTCGTCGGTCAACAGGAAGCGATTCTGCTCGGTGAGGAAGAAACCGGGCGCGAGCGCGTTGACGCGGATGCGCGGTGAATATTCCTGCGCCATGTGCACGGCAAGCCACCCTGTGAAGTTGGAAATGGCGGCCTTCGCCGCCGAGTACGCGGGCACGCGCGTCAGCGGCCGCATGGCGCTCATGCTCGAAAAGTTCAGGACTACGCCTTCGCCGCGCTCCTGCATCGCCTGGCCGAAGATCTGCGACGGCAGGACCGTGCCCATCATGTTCAACTCGAAGACGCTGCGCAGTGCGTCATCCGGGAGGTCGAAGAAGGGCTGCGTCGCGGAGGACGTGGCTTGGGGCCGGTTGCCGCCCGCCGCGTTGATGAGACCATATATGCCGCCGAACTCTGCCTGAATCACACCCCGCGCCTCGACTAGCTTCTCCCGGTCGAGCACGTCGCCATAGACGACGGCGGCCCGACCGATGCCGGGTTGCTCCATGCGCTCGATGCGATGGATGAGCCGTTCGGCCAGTTCTGGGCTGCGATCCAGGATGGCGACATTCGCGCCGCACCCCACCAGCGCGCAGGCGATTTCACCGCCCAACACGCCCGCGCCGCCGGTGATCACAAACGTGCGATCGGTGAAATTGTAAAGACGCGTCAACTCTTGTAAATCCATCGCTCTGCTTTCTATATATACCCGGAGTCGAGGCTTTAGTCGGTCAAGCGCATGGCTCTTATTGCCGGAAAAACCGGCTGAAGCCTCGACTCCAATGTCAAATAAGCGCCTACATTTGGAATCTCTGGTTGATTACCAGTCTGTGCGGTCTACTGGACGCTCTTCGGGCGCGGCCAGCGTCTCGTCCCAATACCAATAACCGGCGGATGCGCCGGCGCCGATGCCGAGCACGCAGGTTTCGCCCGCCGCGCTCATGGCGTGAATGGTCACGTTCCCGCCGAAATCGCGTTGCAAGGCGCGCAGGTCATCGGCGGCCTCATGGCACGCGTCGCATACCGACAGGCCCATTTTCATGGCGAGCACCACCGACTGGGCTGTGCCGGCGCGGATCGTCAACTCGCCCTGGCCGGTGCAGGCCGCCATGCCATAGCGGTTGTCGGCATAGTTCCCTGCGCCGATGATGGGCGAGTCGCCCAGCCGGCCCGGATATTTGTAGGCCCAGCCGGAGGTGCTGACCCCGGAGGCGCAATCGCCCCGCGCATCGAGCGCGAGAAACGTGGTTGTTCCGCCGGTGCGCTCCGGTCGCGATTGCGGCCCTTCCGCCCCCGAAGAGTAGCGCGCCAACGCAATCCGGTCTTCGGCGGGTATGCCGGAATCCGTCGCCCCGGCGAGCCATTCGCGCAATTTCTGCTGCGCATCCGGCGTCAAGGTCTCGCCGGGGGTCTCGCCGCACTCCCGGGCGAATTGGGCTGCGCCATCGCCGACCAGCAGGACGTGCGGCAGTCGTTCCATCACCTGTCGCGCCACGGAGATGGCGTGTGGATACCCGCTCAACGCGCCGACCGACCCGGACCGCCGCGTCCGTCCATCCATGATGCTGGCGTCCAGCTCGACTGCGCCGAGCAGGTTGGGCAGGCCGCCGACGCCCACGCTATCCACCGTCAGGTCGAGTTCGACCAGACGAATCCCGGCCTCAATCGCATCCAGCCCGGGCGCGCACGCGGTCAACAGCGCTACCGCCGCGGGCATCCCCGCGCCTGCGACGGAGTTGGCGAGAAGTACACGAGGCATATCCACGTTACGCCGGGCCGCCGGCTACCAGCGGCTGCAGGTGGCGGATGAAGTGTTTGCGTAACGCCGCGTAGTGCGCTGCTTCATTCGCCTCTAGCGTGGCATACAGGCGCTCCTTGAGGCCCCCGCCCGCCGTGAGCACGGAGCCGAACGTCACGTGGAGCACCTGGCGCGTGTCGAACTGATCCAGCAGCGCCGCCAACTCCTCATCCGCGAGCGCGCCCGGATCTGGCACGTTGTGCAGATCGGCAGAGACGTGGTAGCTGGCCTGATCCGTCTCGTAACGCGTCTTCGCAAACGCCAGAATATCGCGGAAGAGGGCGGGGTCTACGACGGCGATAGCGCGCAGGGCTTCCAGATAACTGGTGCCGGCCGTCTTGAGATGGATGAGGCCGCCGGCTTGCTCCGCGGCAATTTGATAGATGCTGAACTTGTCGGATCCGGAGTGAAGGCTCAGTTTGTATGGCCCCAGCGCCCGCGCAATGGCGGCGTGGCCCGCGAAGTCGGCTTCGAACTCGGTCAGGTCGCCGCACAGCCCCGTAGATGGGATGTAGTCCACGCCCTTCTCGAAGCGCCCAACGTAGCGAGGCGCGAGGCTGACCCACTGGACGCCCAACCGGCGCAATTCACTCGCGATGAAAAAGTGCTGCCCGTGTGAGGTGGGCGTTTCCGTTTCATCTACCGACACCTCGAGCTCCCACGGGCGTGCGCCCATGCGCTGCCCGATGTGGCGATACATGGCCGCGGTGTGGGCCACGGCTTTGCCATATTTCACGGCAGCCCGCGCCACGTCCTCTTCGGCCATCTCCAGCGCGAAACCTTCGACGGTCTGTCCTTGCTCCGCATAGGTCTTCATCAACGCATCGGGCGTGGTTTCCAGGTCGCCCCAGGGCAGGGCATCGAAATGCGCGGCCAGCGCGGCCCGGTCATAACCGTCCGCTTCTCCGTCTACATGCGCGCCGGGGTCAATCGTGAAGAAGGTGAACCCCGCCGCGGCGCACCGGTCGGCGTCTTCCGGCGTCTTGAGGTGGTCGGCGTCCGCGCCGATCGGCTCACGCCAGCCGCCCTGGAACGCGCCCCACGTCGCGTCGGCCATCACCTTTTCAGGGGAGTGCCCGGTGCGGGCCATCTCGCGGATGGATTGCTGGGCGAAGATCATGGCGATGCCGCCGACCGCACGCGCCGCCTGCACGTGTCCCGGCGTCGCCAGCCCCAGCCGGTCGCCGCATCCCGCGGATGTGCTCAGACCCAGCGGGCGCGGTTCCAGCCAGGGCAGGGCCGCACGCAGCGCGACCGCATGTTCGTGCGTGAGTTCCAGGATGGCTAGGTGACCGGCCTCGGTCTCTTCGAGCGGGCCGGTAAATCCCTGAGGGAGCGCATCATGTGGGTCAACGAGGATGCCGAGCACTTTTCTGCCGTGCGTGCGTCCCAGGAAGAAGGTCCGACCTTCGTAGGCCACGACCGATTCGGGATAGGGGTCCCAGGCTTGCAGCGACCGCAGTTGTTCCGGGAGACGTGCGTTGTCCATAACATTTCCTGTCTGGTTGTGAGGGCTGATGATTATCGGGTTGATTATATCCGGAGGCGGGCGAGGGGTCAATCTGCTTGCGCTGTGTCGCGCAAGGCGATTCGGCCGCTTCGTAGTGACGGCTTCAGCCGTTGTGCGGCAATACAACGGCTGAAGCCGCCACTACGAAGGAAAAGACATGATGATGTGGATCAGTTACCCTGGAAGATGATCGTGTGACAGGGGGCGTCGCCCGCGCTGCCCTGAAGGTGATCCACGACGGTGGGCGGACTGATCGGCGCGCCGGTGTCGTCAACTACGGTCACGGTATATTGGTTCGCCGCGCTATTGAGCGGGAAATCGAACAAGCCGTAGTCCGTTTCGCCCGACTTGCTGATGGCTTCGGCGGTGTTGCCCCACGAATCTATCAGGGTGATCCTGATCCCCGCCACGGGGTTACCTTCACGGTTCAGGATCTCACCGAGCAGATAGTGCCCCGGACACGAAGCGTGATTGGTCACGGGCTGGATCAGTTGATAGCGGGTGCTCGCGCCGACAGGGGCGTAAACGCTAATGGGGGCGTCTCCGCCTGCGGCTGCCGCGCCGCCCACGTTCGGATCGAGCGCGGCGGACAAGTCTACGACCACTCGCGACACTCCCGGCCCGAGCTTCTGATCGAGCGCCAGCGCTTTCGACGCGATCTGGGTGAGCGTGTCACAGGGGCCGAGGTTGATGGCTAAGGAATGCCGCAAACTCCACGCCATGACGTGCAGTTGCTCCTTAGCGATTTGGTCGGTGATCTTGGTTGCCGCCGTGCCGGTGAATACGCCTCCCGGCGCGGGCAGCCCCAATTCGCCCGGCAATTTGAGCACCGTTCGGACCGCCGCGGGTTCGACCTCACAATAGGCCGTCCACGTCATGCCGCCGCGATCGGCGTACACCGGTGCAGTCGGCATGTTCCCAACGCTGTCGGCCAGCGGCCCCGCCTCTCCGGCCGCCGCCAGCCATTCCTTCGTGTAATACTCGCCGCCCTCCCGGCAAGTGAGACCGGGGGGACAGTCGGGCCGGAGTTCGACATCGGGCGGCGGAACAAACTCCCAACCCGCCGCGGGGTTCGCCGGGTCATCGGGTGCGCCGATCAGCTCGCGCAGGCGCGGATTGGCGATCACTGCTTCCATGAAGTCGTGCCAGATCGGCGCGGCGCCGGTGAGGCCGGTCGTGTTCTTCATCGGGTGGCCGTCGGCATTCCCGGCCCAGACGCCGGTCGCCAGATAGCGCGTGAAGCCGACGGTCCAGTTGTCGCGGAAGTCGGTCGTGGTGCCTGTCTTGGCGGCTGCGGGTCGGCTCAACTTGAGCGGGCTGTTGACCCCGAACATCGGCTTGCGGGCGTTGTTGTCGCTGAGGATGTCCGTCACGATAAAGGCCGCGCCGGGCGATACCGCCTGTACCGGCTCCGTATTGCCGCCCGTGTCCACGGGGCGACCGAGCGCATCAGTTGCAGCCAGCACAGGATTTGCTTCGGTGAGGATGCCGCCGTTGCCCAGCGTGCTGTATGCGCTTGTGAGTTCCAGCAGCGTGACCTCGCCGCCGCCCAATGTCAGGCTGAGGCCGTAGTCGCGTCCGTCATCCAGGCTGTGGACCCCCAGCGCTTTCGCCCCTTCGATCATGCGGTCAACGGTGACGCCGGCCAGCAGTTTAACGGTGGGGACATTCAGGCTGTTGGCGAGCGCCGTGCGCACCGTCACCGGCCCGCGAAACTTGCCGTCATAGTTCCTGGGCGTATAGAGCCTGTCTTTGCCTGCGCCGCTGAGGTCAACGGCAGTGACAAAGTTCACCGGCACATCCCATAGCACGGTGTTCGGGCTGATCAACGTGTCGCTGATCGCGACGGCATACAGAACCGGCTTGATGGCGCTGCCGGGCTGGCGTTCGCTGATGGAGACGTTAACCTGACCGCTGATTTTCTCATTGGCGAAATCGGCGCTGCCCACCATCGCCAGCACTTCACCGTTGCTCGGTCGCATTGCGACGAGTGCTCCGTTGGTGAGATCATGCTTTGCGCGCAGTTCACCGACCTTCGTGGTGACCGTCTGTTGCGCCAGCGTCTGCATTTCCACGTCCAGCGTCGAGGTGATGGTCAGCCCGCCGCGGCCCAGCATATCTCCGCCCATCTTCGCGTTCAGATATTCGTCCAGGTATTGCACGAAGTGCGGCGCGAGGGTGGCCGTGGGGGCCGCTTCGGAGATGAGGCGCACAGGTTCGACGAAGATCGCGTCTGATTCGGCCTGCGTCAGCCGGTTGTGGCGCACCATCATGTCTAGCACGACGCGCTGCCGGGCTTTCGCAGCCTGGAAATTCTCGAACAGATCGAGGTCGGCGGGCCGTTGCGGGATGCCCGCCAGCAACGTCGCCTCTGCCATCGTCAAATCGGATGCGGGCTTGCCGAAATAGAGTTGTGACGCGGCTTCCGGCCCGTAGGTCAGGTGACTGTAGTTCAGCAGGTTGAGATACATCTCCAGGATCTCATCCTTGGTGAACAGCGTGTTGAGTTCTTGCGCGAGGCCGGCTTCGAGCACCTTACGATCCATCGTCTGATCGTAGCGCTGGTCTGGTCCGAAGAAGAGATTGCGGGCAAGCTGCATCGTTATCGTGCCGGCCCCGGCCACAATCTCACCTTCCTCGTAGTTTTGGAGCATCGCGCCGACCACGCGCACGGGGTCAACGCCCGTGTTGCCGTAGAAGGTCGAGTCCTCGGTGGCAATCGTGGCGTCTATCAGGTGTTGTGAGATGCGATTCAGGGGCAGCCAGGTGCGCCGGCCCTCTTGCCAGCGTTCGGCCAGAAGCTGCCCGTTGCGGTCATAGATGCGCGTGGTCTGGAAGAGCCGCGGTTCGGGGCCGGGCTGATACTTGCGCAGATACGCTTCGACGGCGTCCATGGTGTTGGCCGCCGGCCGCTCGCCAAGCTGCGGGCCAGACATGCAGCCGCTCACCGACAGGACCAAAAACAGGACGAAAATCAGGGGCCATCCGTTGATCCGCTTAATATTCATCACACACGCTTCCCCTCATTCTCCACGATAACGCTTTACGTTTTCCAGATGCTCTTCCATGGTGCGACTGAACGCATGACGGCCGCTGCCATCGGGCAGCGCAACGAAGAAAAGATCGTCATGCTCCGCAGGGTTCAGTACCGCTTGAATGCTGCCCAGACCGGGGGCCGCAATCGGGCCGGGGGGCAAACCCGGATTGAGATAGGTGTTGTATGGGCTGACCACCGAGCCGTACTCTTCCAGAAATACCGGCGACTTCCACCATTGTTTGCTTTCGGGCTGATAGCCCATGGCGTATTGTACGGTCGGGTCGGCTTCCAATCTCATGCCCAGGGCCAGGCGATTCAGATATACGGCTGCGATCAAGGGCCGCTCGTCGGCGACGACCGCCTCGCGTTCGACGATGCTGGCAAGGGTCAACACCTGGTGCAGTGAGAGTGTCGTGCTGCCGCTCTCGATGGCCGCTTGATAGAGCGGGAGCACCTTCTCGGCAAAGGTTTCGAGCTGGCGACGCAACAATTCTTCAGCCGTCGCGTTGTCTACATCCAGTTGGTAGGTATCCGGGAAGAGATAGCCTTCCAGCGAAGCGCCTGTCGGGCGAGAGGCGAGGAACACCCGTGGATCCTCTTTCCCCGCAGCGGCGGGCGGCTGCCAGCCGGGTTGCATCGCCAGACGCAGGTACGCCGCGCCGTCAATGGTGTTGCCGTTCGACAGGGCATCGGCGGTCTGCTCGATCCGCCAGCCTTCGGGAATGGTCACGGCGGTGTTCTCGCGATAGGCGTTTTGCAGCGCCTGGGCGATTTCGATGGGCGTCATTTCAGGACTCAGTGTGAACGTGCCAGCCTCCAGTTGCTGCGCAATACCCGTCGTGCGAACGTACGCCTCGAAGAGCCGGGCATCCTTGATCAGCCCCCGGGCGGCGAGGTTTTCGGCGATGGTCCGCGCCGGCGTGCCCGGTTCCACTACGAACGTTAACTCCTCATGCAGGCTGCTTGCCGGCTGATCGAGCTGCGCGCGATTCGTGTCCAGGTAAACCGAGAGTAACTGGTCGCCGGAACATCCCGTCATCACGAACGCCAACAAAAGCGGCAAGACAAGCAGGCGCATCCGTCTAAAATTTAGAGTCACGAGTATTTCCCATACATATCTATAGACGCAGGAAGCCGCACAAAAGTTGCGCGCTATTTTTGTGCCACAAAAATAAACAAGCCGGCGTTCACGCGAACACCGGCTTGATTATAGCGCACCTGGCAAGGGCGCGACAAGGGTCAGAAACCAAGCATCTCCCGGCGGAGGTGCTCATCGGGTCGGTTGTGGATACGGGCGATCTCTTGCTCTGACAGGAAGCGCGGGCCACCCGCGGCATAGGTCCCCAGTTGAATGCGCGCCGCCTTCACGGCCATGCGCGTTTCGTTCTCCACCTGTTCGGCGGTGCGGCCCAGCGCGATCAGGCCGTGATTCTGGATGACGATGATACGCGGCATTTCGCCGCGCGCGTCAATGTACGCGCCGATCTGTTCGCGCGTCTTGCGCGCCAGCGCCACGCCCGGATCGGTGTATGGGACGATCACGGTCGCCGGCCCGCACAGCACGATTTCATCGGGGAAGAGCCGGCCCGAAAACGCTTTTTCGAAGCCGACGGCGCAGGTCAGCGAGTTAATGGCGATGGGGTGGGTATGGCCCACGAAGTTTACGTCGGGCAGGCTCAAACACAGCGCGTGCAACAGGGTCTCCACCGAGGGGTGCCCCGGCGTAGTCGGGTCCAGCTTGGCGGCCTGAAGCCCGTCTTTGACCGCTTGATCGTTCATGCCGTCTACGTCCAGCAGCTCCAGCACGCGGTCGAACGCGACGTGACAGAAGCCCGCTGCGGTGATCTTGCCCAACTCGGAGCCGCTTGCCTTTACATAAAAGGTGTCGGCGTCGGCGCGGGCCGAGGTGTTGCCTTCGCCCAGCATCGCAAAGTCATTCTCGGGTTTGCCGAGGGTGTTGGAAAGGGCGACCAGTTGGTCTAAAACAGAAGTTATCATAAGGTTTTATGCTCCGGGGTATCCACCGCCGCTGCCGTCGGCCATGCCGCGTTCCCTGGCAACCTGCTCGGGGTAGGGGCTGTCGTTGAAGGTCTCCAGCGGGTCGGGCGCCAGGCCCATGTCTAGGCGCACTTGCGCCAACAGCGGGCGCACATCGCTCTCGAAGGCGTCGGTCAACACGCGATAGCCGCCGAGGACGTCGTGTTCGGCCTGGCGTGCGGCCAGTTCTGCGCGATCCACGATCAGCGCCTTGGCATATGCCGATTGGCAATTGAGCACCGATTGCAACATCGCTTCCAGCTTGGGTTCGACGTTGTGGCTCTGGTCAATCATGTAGGCCACGTTGGCGGCGCAATCCGCCATGCGCGGGTCAGTTTCCTGCGCGGCGCTCACCAACTCGTTGTAGATGAGGAACAGTTCGAACGGATTGCTCGTGCCGACGATCAGGTCGTCATCGGCGTACTTGCGGGCATTGAAGTGGAATCCACCCAGCAGCCCCTCGTCCAGCAGGAAGGCGACGATGTGCTCGACGTTGGTTCCCGGCGCGTGGTGGCCGGTGTCTACCAGTACTTTCGCCTTCGGGCCCAGCTTACGGGCCATGCTCGCGGCCATGCCCCAATCCGCCAGGTCGGTGTGATAGAATGCCGGCTCGAAGAATTTGTACTCGATCAGCATACGGCGGTCGTCGGGCATGGCCGCGACGATCTCGCTGAGTGATTCTTCGAGGAGCCGCTTGCGGAGGCGGAGGTTGTCCTGGCCGGCGTAGTTCGTCCCATCGGCGAGCCAGACGCTCAGGTCGCGCGAGCCGGTCTTGCCCATAATCGCGACGCAATCGAGGCTGTGCTCGACGGCCTTGCGGCGGATCGCGTCGTCGGTGTGCGCGAGGGAGCCGAACTTGTAGATGTCATCCTGGAACAGGTTGGGGTTGATGGCCCCGATCGTGAGGCCGCGTTCCGCGGCATAGGCGGACAGCCCGTCCCAATCATCGGTCTTGTCCCAGGGGATGTGCAGGGCGATAGACGGGGCGACGCCGGTCAACTGATGGATGAACGCAGCGTCATCAATTTTCTCGTAGACATTCCGCGCTGCGCCGGGCGCGCCGAACACCTTGAAACGCGTCCCGCTGTCGCCATAGCCCCAGGAGGGCGTCTCGATGTGCTGTTTACACAGCGCTTCCTTCACCGCGGCAACGTCTACGCCTTTGCCCCCTAAGTCCTCGGCAAGAATTTCGTATGCTTTACCCTGTGTCGGCATTCTTTATCCTCCGTATGCCTGATAAACCGGTTTGCGGTTGTCTTCGTAGTAACGGCTTCAGCCGTTGTCGTGCGCCCTAACGGCTAAAGCCGTCACTACGAAGGAATTTAACTTAGACGGTCGTGCGCTTGAATTGCGGCAGATAGGGTTGGTTGAACGCGAACATCTCGTTCACCATCTGCTCGATTTCGCTCATCGAGAGTACTGCGGCGGTCAGCGGGTCGGCCAGGATCGCCTGATAGACCAGCCGCGGGTCGCCGGTCAGCGCGCCCTCGACCGCCATTTCCTCGATGCTCGCGCTGAGGTTCGTTAGGAGGGCGCATTGCGGCGGCAACGCGCCGACGTAGGTGGATTGCAGGCCTTTCTTGCTGGCCCAGACCGGGACTTCAACGCACGCGTTTTCCGGCAGGTTTGTCACCAGCCCGGTGTTTGGCACGTTGCCGTTGAACTCGAATGGCTCGCCGCCTTGCAGCGCGTTGATGATGTGGGCCGCGTATTCGTGCCCGCGCTCCAGTGAGATGGGCTGATCGGCCGCGAACCACTTCTTGGCTTCTTCTTTCCACGTGTTGGCCCGGTTTTCATATGAGTCAACGATGTAGGCGTACACGCCGGGGTTCCAGCCGGTACCGTGGGTGCAGTACTTTTCGATCAGGTCGGGGCGTTTGCGGAACCACCAGTTGTACTCCGAGTTGTGCCCGCTCGATTCCGTGACGTAGTAATCCAGATGGAGGAACATCTCGTTGCGGACGATTTCCTCGTTGTAGATTTCCGGCTGCTCGGTGATTGCCTTGCGGATGAGCGGGTAGGCGTCTTCGCCGTTCCACTCGTATTTGGTGTACCACGCCATGTGGTTGATGCCGGCGCACGTGAAGGTGATTTCGTCATACGGCGCGCCGATCCACTTGGCGAGCATTTCTGAGGTACCCTGGACGCTGTGGCACAGGCCGGTGAGCTGGATGTCCGTCTCGCGCTGCATGGCGCGGCAGAGCATCGCCATCGGGTTCGTGTAGTTAAGCATCGTCGCATCGGGACAGTAGCGCTCCATGTCGTGCGCGATATCCAGCATTACGGGCGCGGTGCGCAGGAAGCGGAAGATGCCGGACGGCCCGCGCGTGTCGCCGATGTTGATGTCCACCCCGTACTTCTTGGGGATCTCGATGTCGTTCCGCCACACGTCCACGCCGCCGGCGAGGATGGTCACCAGCACCGCGTCCGCGCCTTTGAGCGCCTCCGCCCGGTCCATGGTCGCCTCGACTTTGGCCGGATAGTTGCCCATGTCCACGATGCGCTGGCACGCCTTCTGCGCGAAGTCCAGCCGTTCGGGGTCAATGTCCATCAGCGAGATGGTTGCGTCCTCGAGCAGGGGGAATGTGAGCATGTCGCGCACCAGACCGCGCGTGAATCCGAGGCTGCCCGCACCGATGAAAGCAATCTTCGTCATGTTCTTTCTCCTGAATCTGAATGTGCCGGGCTCATAGTGAGCCCGATGGTCGTAATTTCGTGAGGCTGCAAGTGAACGCACACGTGATCATCGTATACTTCGATGTGATGGCTCATCGGATTGTCTGAGATCTCCTCGATCGGAGACAAACCATACGCCGCAGCAAGCCCGCGCTCGACGCGGATCGTCGCTTGCGCCGGTTTGCCGTGTGCTTCGTATAGTCGTACTGTGACGGCGATGCCCTCGGGGGGTTGATCTTCGGCGAGTTTCAACGCCGAAAGCATGACGCGCCCCGCAGAGTCCATCGTGGGCGTCGCATCGAACTGGAGCAGCGGCGTCCCCGCCGGGAGCGCGCCCTCTCCTCCGGTAGTCGCCAGGGCGACGAGCGGCTGATTGAGCTCGGCGGCTCTTTCGGGCGTATCGCCGATGCGCCAATCTCCGTCGTGCGGGAATAACGCATAGGTGAAACGATGCAGGCCCTCGTCGGGGTTGACATCGGGTTCATAGGACGCGCGCACCAGGGTTAGCCCCAGGGTATTGCCCTGCGCCTGATGCCCGTACTTCCCGTCGTTGAGCAACGAAAGGCCATACGCCTCGCCCTCCGACAGATCGGCCCATCGGAGCGCGGGAACTTCTCGCCCGTTCGCCGGTCGTGACACGGCCGCAAACGCGGTTTCAAACGTCGCCTGTGTATGGCCGAAGTGCGGCGTGAAGGTCGCGCGCAGCATCGGGGCGTCGCGGTGGGCGCTGCCTCGCTCATGCCAGTCCACTTCCGTCTCGAAGTCAATCCGCGGCAACCCGGCATAGAGGATGATATGCTGCTTGAGGGTCGAATGCAGGAAGCTCCGATCAACCTCGATCACGCCGCGCACCGGGCCGCTCTCGATGACGCGTACGTCTGCGCCGTCAATCAGGTGGTCCACGCGCGTGATGTCGCCGATGTTCCAGGCCGACATGGGGTGCGGTTGCTCCCACAGGATTTGCAACCGGTTCAGCATCCCCGATGTGATGTTGGCCTCGGGTCCCCATCCGGCGAGCGGCCCCGTCAGGCTGCGCCCGTTGGCTTTGTCAACAAGCCGATCTATGGCTCCGGAGCGCGGATGGACGCGCATTTCGAGTAGATCGTTCTCCAGCACGTTCTCGCCGGAGGAGCGGACGGCCTCCGTTGCCCCGGAAACTGTTTCGGCGGAGGGCGTATAGGTGCGAGCGCCGAAACCCGGCACGTCACGTGCGACGAACAGGAGCTGCCCTTCGCTGACCTGCGCCGGTAGCCGGTTCCCTTGGTCATCAATGACGGAGGCGAACGCGCCCAGCGGCAGCGCGGCGAGCGGGACGCTGACAACATCGTCGCGCGTCCAACTCAGGGGGTTGAGGACGACGATGGCCGGCTCGGGCGCTTCGCGCTGCATCTTGCCGATTGCAAGCGCTCTCGCCGCATCGTTCGTAATTTGTTCCGCCGTACCGAGGATTGCGCTCATGGCCTCGTCGGCCTCGCGATAGGTCACACCGATGGCGCAGCCGCACAGGATGTCGTGGAACTGGTGGAAGCAGACCGTGCGCCACGCTTCGGCCAGGACTTCAGCCGGATACGCGGCATCGGTAGACAACTTCGCCAGCGTCGCAAGCGTCTCGGCAGTGAGCAGCGCGTTCTCTGCATCGCGGTTCAGCCGCTTGATGTCGCCGTGGCTGGTGTAACAGCCCTCGAAGACCGTGTTCAACTCGCCGCGCACCACCGGCAGGGAATCACGTCCCGGCCCGGCATCGAGATCAGCCAGCGCCGCTTCGTAGAACTCGGCGGCTGTGCTGGGCGCGACACGCGGCATCAGCGGATCGGCGTCGAGCCGGCGTGCGGCCCGGATGTCGCGCGCCGTGCCGCTGCCGCCGTGATCGCCCACGCCATACACCAGCAGCCCCCGTTTGATGCCGGCCGGCCCGGTGAAGTCGAGCAGGGCGTCCATCACGCTGGCCGGATTGACGACGCCGTTGTAGCCGTTGGGGTCCTGGCAGGCCAGCACGCGGGATTTGCTAGGCGCTTCCCACCAGAAGAGGGGATAACGTTTGCCGGCCCGGCAGAAGTAATAGAACTTCACGTCGCTTTGAGCCAGCAGTTGTGGGAAGGCAGCCGTGTGGCCGAAGGTGTCCGGCTCCCAGCAGACGAGCGGCCGCACATCGAACTCGCGCTCGATGTAGCGGCGTGTATGGAGGAGCTGGCGGACGAGCGTTTCCCCTGCCGCCATGTTCAGATCGCCCTCAACCCAGGTATTGGCGGTGATCTCCCAGCGGCCCGCGGCGACCTGGCGACGCATCTCCTCGAACAACTCCGGTTCACTCTGCTGCATCAACCGATACGTCGCCGCCTGGCTCTGCGAGAAGCGGAACTCCGGATAGATGTTCATCAGGCGGGTCATGGCGCTGAAATCGCGCCGGCACACATCCACCGTCTCCTGCATCGGCCAGAGCCAGTTCATGTCTATGTGGCTGTGGGCGATCAGGTGGACGGTGTACTGCTTCGCGGGGGCCTCGAACGGGGCGAGGCCTGCGCGCATCTCGGCCACGCTCGCGTTCCAGCGTGACCAGTTATTGGCGTCCAGCGCTTCCAGATCGAGTCGCCCCACGGCCGCCGACCACACCGCCATTCCCGGCGCGTCGGCGCTCTCCGCGAGGAAGCGCGTGAAGTCTGCCTGCGCCAGCGCAAGCTCGAGGTCGAAGGCGACCGCATCGAGGGTCAGGGAACGCAGGGTCGAACCGGCGAACAACGCGAACCCGTCGCCCGCGTTGCTGCGCACGGCCAGTTGCAGCGTTTCGCCCGGCTCGAAGCTCTCGGTCAGGAGCAGCGGCACCGCGCGCGTATCGGCCCAGGATGGCTCGGTGTAGCGCGCCTCGCCATCTACATAGATCGTCGCGCCGATGGTGAGGAACAAGTCCCACTCGAGCGGCGCTCCGCCAAGCGGGATGCCCTCAATCTCGTCCGGCAGGGCGACCGGCGCGCGGAACCAGCCCTCGCCATCCAGCGACGACCAGGTGTGCGGCAAGCTGACCGGCTGCCAGCTCGTATCATCCAGACCCGGTTCGGCGGCATTATTCGGAGCGTCCCCGGTCTCGAAGACCTGGAAACGCCAGGGCAGCCGCGCCAACGGCTCGGCCAGCGCTGCCAATTTGGCGCGAATCGCGCTGTGATATGCGTCCTCGCCGATCGCGTGATTCATCATTCGCTCACCCTTTCGATAGGTTTACCCTCAGCGAGCAGCCCATTCCATCCCGCGCAACTGAATCTCGCGGGCTTCCGGCGCTGTGCTAAAATCGTTCGCGACGTGGCCCAGAGACGAGTAGAAGACCCGCCCACCGCCCCACATGCGTTTCCAGACGACCGGCATCACGCAACCGTTCACCCACGGTGCAATCGGGGAGTTGAAGGTCGTCGTCGCCAACACCTCGTTGGAGGGATCAACGTGCATGTAATATTGCTCGGAGTGCATCTTGAAGTCGGAGATGCCCTTCGTGATCGGATCGTCGTGGTCAATGATGTTGACTTCATAGTCAATCACGTTGCCGGGGTGCGCCACCCACTGGCCGCCGACCATCCATTGATATTCCGTGTTCTGGCGGAAAGAGTCACCCATGCCGCCATGCCAACCGGCGATGCCCACGCCGCTCTTGATGGCGTCCAACAGTCCGGTTTCCTGCTCCTTCGTGATGCTGCTCATGGTCCACGCCGGCACAATGAGATCGAACGACGCCATCTTGTCGACATCGGTGTAGATGTCCAGGCTATCCACAATCTCGACATCATAGCCCCTTTCTTTCAACAAGGGCGCAAAGACATCTGTACACTGCTTTGGCTCGTGGCCTTCCCAACCGCCCCAGGTCATCAGTACTTTTTTCATGTGAATTTCCCCTTTCTTCTTCCGCGAATTATTGATCGAGCGTGCCCGGCTCGAGGCCGACCGGCAGCGCCGCAGGGCGCACCGATTGTCCGGTCACGGGGTCCACGCCGCTCGTCAGTTCGACGTGCGCGCCCGAACGCGACGCGTCTTCGAACGCTTCCATGACATCCAGCACGTGATACGCCAGCGCGCCGCTTGCGCGGTGCGGCCGGCCATACGTCAGGGCGTAGGCCATGTCGGCCACGCCGATGCCCCGACCAACGGTGTCGCTGTGGGTAAGCGGCACGTCATACCATTCCTTGTCGCCGGCCGCGCGCACCTGCACCTGCCCGCCGAACGTGTTAGGGTCGGGAACGCTCAACGAGCCTTCTGTGCCGTAGATTTCGATGCGCGGCAGGTTGGCGGCCCAGACATCGAAGGTTGTGATGATGGTTCCCACGGCCCCGTTGTCGAAATCCATCACACCGGCCACGTGCGTCGGCACTTCAACCACGACGCGCGTCCCGTTCTTGGGCTGGCTGGTGATCATCCGCTCGGGGAACGTCATGCGCGTCGAGCCGGTGACGCGGCGCACCGGGCTGATCAGGTTGACCAGCGCCGTGAGGTAATACGGCCCCATGTCGAGCATCGGGCCGCCGCCGACGTGATAATAGAACTCCGGATCGGGGTGCCAGCTTTCGTGACCGTGGCACGTCATGAAGGCGGTGGCGGCGACCGGTTCGCCGATCACGCCGTCGTCAATCAGTTTGCGGCACGTCTGGATGCCGCCGCCGAGGAAGGTGTCGGGGGCGCAACCCAGGCGCAGCCCCAGCTCCCCCGCCGCAGTGAGGGCGCGTTGGCCGTCAGTGCGCTTCACGGCAAGTGGCTTCTCGACGTAGACGTTTTTCCCGGCTTCCAATGCCTTCAGGTTGACCTCGGTGTGCGCCTTCGGGATGGTCAGGTTGACGACGATCTGGATTTCCGGGTCGTTCAGAAGCTCTTCGACCGTGCAGGCTTTCGGCACGCCGAACTCCGTCGCCCGCGCTTGCGCCCGCGTCATGTCAATATCGGCGCACGCGACCACGTCCAGGATGGGGAACGCGCGACATCCCTTGAAATAGGCCGGGCTGATGTTGCCGCACCCGACGATGCCGACTTTCACGGTATCATCCATAGTTTGTTCTCCTTATGCTTTATGCTTTGCTGATTCGATGCACGTGCAACGCACCTGCGAGGTGCGTTGCACGTCGTGATGGTCGCGTGTCGCGGGCGCGGTGAGCCTCCCTCACCCCGGCCCTCCCCGGATTACCGGGGACATCATCTCCCGCGAGGAGAGGGAGTGAAAGGCCGGTTTTGGGATGAAACAGGTCAGGGGGATACGCTCCGGTTTGGGGCGCAGTTATAGGATGTCGCATCGTGCGTTCGTCATCGAATCTCTGCCATCCAGATTTCCGGCCGGACGCGCATCGGTATCGCCGGCGCAAAGGCCTGCGGGGGCAGCAGGAAACTTGTGGGGGCGAGTCTATCCAAAATGGCGTGACCGGTTTTCTTGTACCACGGGTAGGGAAAGTTGTCAAAGGATTAAGTCTATCCCGTCACAAACCGCGGCGCTGCATCCGGCTATTTGGCGGCTGCACCGCATCGGTTTAGAATCTGGCGTAGACTTTACTCTATCGCTGACCAAGGGAGGTCATATGCGACTTGGCATTGCCGGTGAGATTGTTCCTCGTAACCTTGCGGACGTAACGGATGCGGTTGCTGAGCGGTTGGCGTCATTCGGCTTCACGGGCGTCGGAACGCATTTCCTGGGCGACCCGGAAACGCTGGCTGCCGCCGAGCTGCACCGTGTGCGCGACCTGCTGGCGGCGTATGGCATCCGCGTGGCGCAGTCCTGGGGCTGGCATCAACCCCTGGTGCACCTGGATGAGAAGGTCCGGCGCGCCGGTGTGCGCCGGCTGCAACACGCCGTGCGTTTCGCCGCAGAGCTGGGCGCCGCGACGGTGATGTCCGGGCCGGGCAGCCGCAGTTCCGCCGGCCCGTGGTCGCCGCACCCCGACAACCATTCCCCCGAAGCCGAAGACGCGCTTGTGGCGAGTTTGCAGGAGGCAGCAAGCGCCTGTGAAGCCTACGGCGTCCCCATCGCCCTGGAATGTCACGTCATCAGCACGCTCGATTCTCCGGCGCGCGTCCAGCGCGTCCTGGAGCGCGTGGATTCCGAATGGGTCGGCGTCAGCCTCGATCCCGTTAACTTCATTGCGGACCTGCCCACGCTCTACAACACGACGGCGCTACTCGACGATCTCTTCGACCGGCTTGGCCCGAAGATCTTCGACGCGCACGTCAAGGACGCCACCGTGGAGGATCGGCTCGTGGTGCATATCAGCGAGACGGTTCCCGGCCGGGGTGTTTTCGATCTGGATACCTTTTTTCGCCGTTTCGAGACGACCTGCCCCAACGGCTACGCGTTGATCGAGCATCTGCCGGATGAGCTGGTGCCGGAGGCGACCGCGTACGTGCTCGGCCGGCTCGATCAACTGGGCATTGTGTTGCGCGTTTAATCACTCAGCGAGGAGAACTCACATGGAACTCAACGATCTCAACATTGTCATCACCGGCGCGGCGCAAGGCATCGGCGAGGCCACCGCGCGCCTCTGCGCCCGGCGCGGGGCGAACGTCTATCTGGTAGATCTGAAGGCGGAGTCGGGCGAAGCGGTCGCCGCGAGCATTCGCGCGGACGGCGGCAAGGCGTGCTTCATGCAGGCGGACGTGAGCAACGAGGACGTCGTGCGCGCGCTGATGGCCGCGATTGGGAACGCCGCCGGGCGGATTGACGGGCTGGTCTGCGCAGCAGGCATCCTCAAGGGCGCGTTCCAGCAGCCGGAGGAACTCGAGACCGCGGTGTTCGATCAGGTGATTCAAATCAACCTGCGCGGGAGTTTTCTCTGCACGAAGTACGCGACGCCACTGATCGCCGACCGCAGCGGTGGTGTGATGGTGCTCATCGCGTCGGGGGCGGGCGTCTCCGGGCCGAGCTCGTCGCTGGCCTATGGCTCGAGCAAGGGCGGTGTCAACGGCCTGGGGATGACGCTGGCGGGCCACCTCGCGCCGCGCGGAGTGCGCGTCAACGTGGTTTGCCCCGGCCAGATCGTGACGGAGATGAAGCTGGGCGTGGTGATTGCAGACGCCGAACGGTCGGGCCGTTCAACGGAGGAGATGCTGACGGAAGCGCGTGCGACGATGGGTTCTCCGGACGGTGTGGCGCGCATCCTCGCGTTCCTCCTTAGCCCGGAAGCAGACTATCTGCGCGGCACGCTTTTCACCCGCTAAACCGTTTGAAGCTTACGGACAGGATTGACAGGACGAACAGGATTAGAAATCTTTGTCTTCCTGTAAATCCTGTGAATCCTGTCTATCAACCGCGTATCTGAGACCGCTAAATACATCGTAAAATAAGTATCTGGATACTATTGACGGATTCTGCCGGCTCGATGAAAATGGCAGAATGAAAAAACAACATGTCCAACTCAGCCACACGGATCGCGAATCGCTTGAAACCTTAGTTGGCCAGGGCGAGCAGCC
>JBBQRS010000080.1:0-22185 GCA_038214535.1 Anaerolineae bacterium | reverse complement strand
TCTTTGCCGCGCTGCTCTTCGGCCTGCTCAGCAGCGTCCGGCTGACCGGTCAGGGTCTCTACTTCGATGAGTTGCATCAGGCGACCGATGCCCTGAGCTATCTCGATGGCGACCGGGACAACGTGGGGCTGTTCGGCGCGGTGAGCATCTTCGGCATACCCGTGTTGAACATGACCTATAACGGCGCGATCAAAAGCGCGATCTATGGCCTTTATCTGCGCGCCTCCGGTCATGGTTTCTCGGTCTTAAGCTGGCGGCTGTTGGGGATACTGCAGGTCTCTGCCGGCATCCTGACGCTGTTCGCCACCCTGGCCGGCAAGCTCACCGCCGGGTGGGCGCTCATCTTTCTGGGGCTGCTGCTCACCGATGCCACGGTGATCCTGACGGCGCGACATGATTGGGGGCCGGTCGCGCTGGCGCTCCTGCTGCGGCTGGCTTTCATTGGCGTGTGGCTGCGCAGCACGCTCGACGAAGATTGCCCGCCCTCGAGCACGCTGCTGCTGACGCTGATCGCCGCGGTTGCCGTCTTCGAGAAGGTGAGCAACGTCATGCTGGTGATTCCACTGCTGGTCGCTTTCATCGGGGATGCCCGGCGGCGCACGCCTTCGCATTATCGCGCGGCCTTGCTGGGCGGCGTTGTGGGGACGATGCCGCTGCTGCTGGTGAACCTGTACACGGAGGTTGTCGCGCGGCGGCTGATCTCCTTCGAGATGCGCGGCGCCGCCCCGGATTTGGCGCTGACGACTACGTTGCGGTTCGCCGGTAACTACTTTGCGCTGGGGCAAGGCGCGCTGGCGCGCAGCTTCATCCTGGGTTTGCCTCCAGGTTCAGACTCGCCGGAAGCCTTCCTCATCATCGGCCTCCTGGTGCTCTGCGGCGTGCTCATCTATCACTACCGGCGGCAAAACGCCTACCTGCGCTTCGCCGGGATGGCTCTGCTCAGCTATCTCGCCATCGGCGTTGCCCTGCGTTTCATGCCTCAGCCTAACTTCATCCATCACTGGGTCATGGGGACGCCCTTTCAATATGCCGCCATTGCATCCACCGCAGTCGGGGCCAGGGAGGTTGCCGGGCCGACGCGTGAGCGGTGGGCGCGCGCCGGGTTGATCACTTTGTTCGCCGTCTTCATGGTCTATCGGCTCTTCGGACTGTTCCATCTCGAGATCGCGTTCGCGCAAGGGCGCGCATCCGCGCACTTCGATCCCGCGCTCACCGAACTCGGTGAGTTCGCGGCGGCGCGCGCAGATGAAGCCGTCTTCGTCGCCGCGGACTGGGGTCTTGCCGCGCAAATTGTTGCGCTGTCGCAGGGCACACCCGGCCTTGTGCGCGAGGTTTACTGGGAATACGATGGCCCTGCAGATATCGAGCGCATAGCGGACGCCGGCGGCAAGCGCGTGATGTACGTGCTCGCCCGGATCCCCCGCTCAGGCGTCGCGCCGGAACAGACGGCGCGCATTTGGCAGGACATCGGCGCGCTGCCCGGCTGGCAGGAGATGCCCGCAGAGCCGGGAACACAACACTGGAAAACGATTGAGATCAGGAAGTTCGTTCGCGTTGATTAGCGGAGGCAACAGTACCATGCAAAACATCCTTGCGGCGCATACCAACTGTTACGTCGGTTCGTCGCTGGCCGAGGCGCTGGACGGCATCGCCCGCGCCGGATTTCGCTACGTCGAGCTGGGCACGGGGCGCGGCGAGCACGCGCACGTTGCCCTGGAGCTGGACGCCGACGGGCTGCGCGCCCTGCGCGAGCTGCTCGATGCCCATGGCTTGATCCCCAGCGCGATCAGCGGGCATTCCGATCTGACGACGCCGGAGGGGCTGGATGACGGCAAGGCCGCCGTTGACCTGTGCGCAGCGCTCGGCGTGACGATCATGAACACGTCCGTCGGTGGGACGCAGAGCGAGCGTGAGGATAAGATCGCCTTCCTGCGCCACATCTTTGATCTGGCCGACTATGCCGCCGAGCGCGGGGTGACGCTGGCGCTGGAAATCCACGGCGACCTGATGGCGACCGGACTGCTGGCCGTGGCGCTGATCCGCGAGATCAACCGGCCCAACGTGCGCATCAACTACGACACGGCGAACTGCATGTACTACGGCGGCGTCCGGGCCGAGGACGACATCGCCACAGCCGCGCCCTATCTGGCGCACGTCCACATCAAAGATTCGGGCGGCGGCCGGCGCGAGTGGAACTTCCCGGCGGTCGGTCAGGGCCGCGTGGATTTCCCACGCGTCCTGCGCATTCTGGAGGCAGCGGGCTACACCGGCCCGCTCAGCGTCGAAATCGAGTTCTACGGCTATCCGTATCCGCCGCTCGCCGAAATCAACGCCGCCGTGCGTACCAGTTACGCCTACCTTGAAAGGCTCACCACCAAGACACCAGGGACACCAAGGACACAAAGATAAAAAAGAAGAAGAAATTCCTGGTGTTCTTCGTGTTCTCCGTGTCTCTGTGGTGAATTTTATTATCTTGGTGTTCTTGGTGTCTTGGTGGTACATCTGGAGGGCAGCATGATACGCGTGGGGATTTTGGGGGCGGGGTTCATGGGGGCGACGCACGCGCGGGTCTACGCGCGGCAGCCGGGCGCGCAGGTCGCTGGCGTCTGGTCACGCGACCCGCGGCGCGCGGCGACCCTCGCGGCCGAGGTCGGCGCGCGCACCTACACCAGCGCCGAAGCGCTGCTCACCGATCCGGCGATTGACGCGGTGAGTGTGACGTTGCCCACCCATCTGCACGCCGGGTACACGGTCGCCGCGCTGGAGATGGGCAAGCACGTCCTCGTCGAGAAGCCGATGGCGCTCACGCTCGACCAGTGCGACGCGATGATGCTGGCGCACGCGCACGCGGGTCGCGTGCTGATGGTCGCACACGTCCTGCGCTTCTGGCCCGAATATGTGGCCGTCCATGACTATGTGCGGGATGGCGTGCTGGGCGCGCCCCTCTCGATCACCGCGTACCGGCTGCTGGGCCAGAGCGCGCCGGGCGGTTGGTACGAAGACCCCGAACAGAGCGGCGGCGCGGTGCTCGACCTGCACATCCACGATCTCGACGCGTGCAACTGGTTCTTCGGCGAGCCACACACCGTCTACGCGCGAGGTCAACGCGGGCCTACCGGCGCGTGGCAGCACGCTCTCACGCTGCTGGACTACGGCGCGGCGCAGGGCATGGCCGAGGGCAACGCGCTCCGGCCCGAGGGCTATCCCTTCACGATGGGGCTGTGGGTCACGTGTGAGCGGGGCGCGATTGAGTTCGCGTTCCGGGCGGGTGGCACGCAGGTCGTAGATCCCCGACAGGGGAGGGATAGCCGCGACCAGGCTGCTTCAGGGATCACGGTCTTCCCGACCGGCGGCCCGCCACAGCCGCTTCCCTCACCGGGCGGCGACGGCTACGAGAACGAGATCGCCGAGTTCCTGGCGTGCATCCGTGAGGATCGCGCGCCCGTCAACGGTACGCCGGAGCAGGCGCGCCTCGCGGTCGCCACGGCCCTCGCCGCTCGCCGCTCCCTAGAAACCGGCGAAGTTGCCATACTTTAGCCACGAATTGCACGAATTTTACGAATTTTAATATATTCGCTCAAGAAATCTCACGCCGCCGTGAAATCTTCCAGGTCAATCTATTAAATGGTTTCAAATTCGTATAATTCGTGGCCGAATCTGAGGAGGTTAAATGAATTCGAGAGAACGGGTGTGGGCGGCGCTGCAGAAAGCGCCGGTGGATCGCGTGCCGGTGTTCATGTGGTTCCACCCCGACACCACGGAGCGGCTGGCCGCGCTGCTGGAAATCCCCGCGGCGCGCGTGGGCGAGGCAATGGGCAACGACATCCGCCAGACGTGGGTGAACAACAACTATGCCATGGAGGGGATCGTCCACGCGCACGACGGCGAGGGTCACACCGACGACTGGGGCATCCGCTGGGTCAAGGAGTACACCTTCAACCAGATCGCCGGCTTCCCGCTCCGGGGCGCACCGCGCGAGGCCGTGCTTGATTATGTATTCCCGTATGCGCGCATGGAAGACCTGCTGGCGCTGATGTTGCCGGTGGTCGAGGACGCGGGCGACGTGTTCATCGGTTGCGACGTGTCGCCGTGCGTCTTCGAGATGTACTGGCGGCTGCGCGGGATGGAGGACACGCTGCTGGACATGGCCGGCGACCCGGAACTGGCGGATACGATGTTCGGGCGTTGCGCCGATTTCGCCGTCGCGCTGGGCGAGGCCGCGTGCGAGCGCTACCCGCTCGACTGGTATTGGACGGGCGACGACATCGCCTCGCAGCGCTCGATGATGATGAGCCCTGCGGCGTGGCGGCGGCTGATCCGTCCCCACCTGCAACGCGTCTTCGATGTAGGCAAGGCGTACGACCTGCCGATTGCCTACCACTGCTGCGGCGCGCTGCGGCCCATCATCCCCGACCTGATCGAGATGGGGCTGGAGGTGCTGAACCCCGTGCAGAGCAACTGCCCCGGCATGGACCCGTTCGAACTCAAGCGTGAGTACGGTGCGGAGTTGGCCTTCATGGGCGGCGTGGACACGCAAGAACTGCTGCCGCACGGCACGGTGAGCGAGGTGCGCCGGGCGACGCGCCGCTTGATAGACGGCATGACCGCCGACGGCGGCGGTTACATCCTCGCCGCGTCCCACTCGATCCCGCCGGAGACGCCCGACGCCAACCTCTTCGCGCTGTACGAAGAAGCCGGCATCACCCGCGAGGAAATCTTCGACCGCGCCGCGCAAATCAGAGGAATTTAGCCACGAATTTCACGAATTGCACAAATTTTAATATTTTCATTCCAAAGAACTAACGCCGATGTGAAATCTATTCAGCAAATCTATTAAATTCTTCATAATTCGTGTAATTCGGTGCAAAATCATCCCGTCGGTGTCGCCGTAACGACGATGTTGCGCGGGACGAGCGGGTCGAGTTGGGTGGCGGGGATCACCGTCAGCAACAGGGAGACAGGTCGTGCCAGCGTTTCGGCCACATCTATCTGGAACATCTTCAAATCCTCGTCGCTGAAGTCGTGGTTCGACAACACCGAGACTTGCAGCTCGACCGTGTTATCTTCGCCGAGCGTGTACGCAACCTCGTCCAGCGTGGTGTTCGGGAAGCGCTTAAGCTCCGCGACAACCGCGTCCTCAATTTTTGCGTTCAACTGCGCGGCCTGGAGCGAGTTTGCCGTCAACACGCCCAGGATCAGCGTGATCAGCCCCAGGATGATGAGGGTGCCGAAGACCCCGCGTTGTAACACCAGCCGCCGGCTCTTCTCGCCGGGCGGCGGGGCGAACCCAAGCAGCAGGAACACCAGCGCGGCCGCGCCGGCAATCGCGATGAGGTTGGTGGTGAAGAGCAGCAGTGCGCCCGCGGCCACCCCCACATCGAACAACCCCAGCGCAATGCCTGCGGTCGCCAGCGGTGGCACCAGCGCAGCCGAGATCGAGACGCCCGCCAGCGCCGATGAAAGCACCTTGCGCGACATGACATACGCCACGGCCGCGCCCGAGGCCAGCGCCACCCCCAGGTCGAGCACGCCGGCCGCGGCGCGGGCCATGATCTCCGATGTCTCTCTGGCCCCCGGCATCAGGATGCCGATCAGGAACCCCGCGAAGACCGACAAGATCACGCCGATTGCCGACGTCAGCAGCGCCGATTTCAGCAGGCTGTTATCGCCCTCGACGATGCCCAGGCCAATGCCGACGATGGCTGTCATCAGCGGTGCAATCAGCATGGCGCCGATGACGACCGCGGGGCTGTCGAGTAGCAGGCCGAACGCCGCAATCAGCGCCGCCAGGGTCATCATCACGTAGAAATCAATGCGCGGGTTCGAGCCGCGCCAGACTTCCGCCAGCACCTCGGCGCGCTCATCGGCTGAAGGGCGCGGCAGGTTGGCCGCGATGCCGTGCCACGCGCCGCGCACGACGCGCGTTACCGGCTCGGTGTGGCGGCGCATCACCATCAGCGGCGTTTCGCTCTGCTGCGCCACGCGCTCCGGGATCTCGCCGAACAACATCCGGTCAATCAATGCTTCCTGCGACGTGCCCATGATGATCAGATCGTAGCCCGTCGAAGCCTCAGCCAGGATGCCCGCCGCTACGTCTTTGCCGTTCGTCACGCGCAGTTTCAGGTGCGGATCGTCTTCGTACTCGTCCACATAGACTTGCGCGCTGTGGATATCGGAAACCTTGATCCCTTCGGTGGTCTTGATGTGCAGCGCCGTGACGCTGCCCGGCTTTTTAGGGTGCGTGCCCTCGCCATTGGTGACGAGCCGCATCGCGGTGCGCAGCGCCAGTGCGCTATGCGGCCCCGCGCCCACCGGCGCCAGCACGCGGCGGATGTCGGCGGGCGGCTCACCGCTGAGCACGGCGATATCGCTCACCGGATCGGTGAGCACGTCGGTCAGCGCGGCGTCGCCGACGGTTTCTTCGGAGGGCGCCTTCCCGCCATGCCAGCCCAGAATCACCAGTTCGGCCTTGACCATGCGCGTCACGTGGCGGATGGCCGCGCCTTCGTTTTCGCAGATTCCCACGATCCAGCCCGCCCGCGCGCCCGCGGCTTCCAGCGTCTCCAGCGCAATTGCGACCGCCTCGAAGGCATCGGGCGACACGGGCGCCTCCAGCGCCGCTTCCGATTGGGTGCTTGGCCGCAACAGATGCAGCACGACCACGGTGGCGGTGCAACTGGCGGCGAGTTGCGCGGCCAGGCGCGCCAGTCCCGCCGCGCTGTAAGGGTTAGCGACCGGAAGCAGAATACAGGCCGTGTCGCCGGCCTTGATATCCCCCATCGAGACGTGGGTGATGGGATCGGCGGCGCGACCATTCTTGCCGTTCTTCCCGTTCTGATCCATGGCCGATAACCCGGGGGCATCGCCCTCAATATGTAAGAATGATCGCAAGAGTGTCGTATGCATCGTCGGAAAACTCACGTGAAATGGTTGATGGCTGATGCTATAAGCTATCGGCTATCGGCCATAGGTCCACCGGGTCGCCCACCACCGCGAGGATCGCGCTGGCGGCGTAGGTCTTGCCGTAGCTCTGCTCGCCGGCCTGCTGCAGGATGCCCCCCTCGACCAGCTTCTCGATCGAGCGCTGCGCGGTGGGGTAGGCCACCTCCAGCACCTTCTGCGCCTGCGGGATGTTCAGCAGCGGGCTGACGAAGAGGCTGTCGGCCAGCCTGAGGGCGTGCGCCGAGGCGCGCGCCGTGGTGAGTTGCTCGCGCCAGCCGTCGCGCAAGTCGTTGAGCCGGCGGGCACGGTCGCTGGCGTCTCGGGCCTGCTCGACCATGCCCTGCAGGAAGAAGAGCACCCATTCGCGCCAGACCCCGCGCCGGCTGACAGCCTGGAGCAGGTCGTAATAGAGGCTGCGGTGGCGCTCGAAATAGGCGCTCAGATAGAGCAGCGGCAACGGCAGCAATTCCCACGATTGCAGCAGCAGCGAGATCAGCAGCCGCCCCATGCGGCCGTTGCCGTCGAGGAAGGGATGAATCGCCTCGAACTGATAGTGGATGAACGCCAGCCGCACGAGGGGCGGCGAATCGTCGGTGAAGCCCTGCAAATACCCCGCCAGCGCGTCCAGCGCCTCCAGCATTTCCGGCGGCGCGGGCGGCACATAGTCGGCGTCACGTAGCGAGGTCCCGTGCCGGCCGATCCAGTTCTGCACCCGGCGGAACTCGCCCGGCGTGGCCGCGCCCCCGCGCACCCCCTGCATCAGCACGCCATGCACCTCGCGGATCAGCGCAAGGTCGAGCGGCGCGCTCGCCAGCCGGGCCAGACCATATTCCAGCGCGCGGACGTAGTTCAGCACCTCCTGCACGTCACTGGCAGGCTCGAAGCCGGAGACGCGCGCCGCGGCAAGGTTCTGGCCGGCCTCGTACGCGTAGAGGTCGGCGATGCCCGCCTGCGTACCCTCGATGCGCGATGACAGCACGGCCTCCTTGCGCAAGAACGGCCCTAATAACAGGTGCGGGTTGGCCAGCCCGCGCCCCAGCGCAGCTAGTTCGCCCAGCGCGTAGGCCGCGTTCGAGGCGACGCGAAACAGCTCGCCGTCGAGCGGAAGCGCCGGCGGCAGCGGGTCGGGGACGAACGCCTGATAGCGGATGCCGGTCGTCTCGGCGGGCAGCCACCGCCCGGACGCCGTTTCCGCCGCGGATTCAAAATTCATGGAATAACCTATTCTCGGATAGATCTATGAGTGCGCTATGACCTGGTGTTGTCTCGCCAATCGTTCAGCCAACGAACTGCGCCGGTCCATTCGGCGGCCTTCGTTTCACGCAGCAGGCGATCCAACGCACCGATTAATTCGGGTCGCGACCAGCGGGCCTGCGCGGCAAGGATGATTCCGGCGTGATTCGGATACCGCGCGGCCAGCGCCAGGAAAGCGCGCGCGTTGAACGTGAAAAGACACCGCCCTTGCGCCGTCGCGCTCAGCAATTGCTGCGCATCGTCGGCGTCCAGGGGAGCCCACGGCGCAGGCGTGCGCGTCACGTCGTGGCCACGGGCGACCAGCGCGCGCTCCAGCGCGCGGATAGACGTGTCGGCGTCCAGGTGCAGCTTAGGCGGCGGCATCGTCGGGTTGTGGTTTGTCCTGCAAGGCGGCAGCCGCGTCCACTTCCTGCCGGTGCGCCGCATAGAACGTCAGCGCTTCGCTCACTGCCGAGGGCGCAAGATCATATTCCGTCGCGATTTGCTCTGGTTCCAGCCCCCACGTCGTTGCGGCGGTGGCAAGGGTCCGCACGTGAACCCCGGAACCGCGTAACACCGGCTCGGGCGTTCCCGCCGCGCCGCGCCGATAGACGATCTGCGGAAAGCGCGGGTCATCCAGCTCCTGCTTGAGCAGCCCGACCTTCTCTGAAACCGCCCACAGGATGAATTGATTTAGCGAAACGCCCTGTTGCGCCGCGTATTGTTCGGCCTCTTCTTTTAGCGTGGCCGGAAGATTCAAGGGATAGCGCGCCATGTTTCTGCTCCTATAATTACCCCTTTGATCTGTAGACATCACATAGCACATCTTATAAGATGTCTCGTGTTGGGTCAAGCGCGGCAGCAACGCATATATATTGTAGTAGCCACGTGGTAATCCCGCAAGCCGGAACTCACCATGAAGAAGCGAAGGAAAAAAGTTCATCTTCGGTTCTTCGGTTCTTCGTGGTGAGAGTCTTTCCTGTGTCCTCCGTGTCTCCGTGGTGAATCCTCCGAGACGAAAATGGCGGAATGTGGTAAACTAGCGCGAGAACCTAACACACCATCGGGAGTCGCGGATATGACTACTACCTCTGAAACGCGTTTGCGCCGACTTATCGCCTTGCGTGAGGCCCTCGATCAGCAGGGACTGCACGCCGCGATTCTGTCGCGACCAGAGCACCTGTTCTACTTTGCAGGCGCTACGTCCGGCGTCACTCCGGCCTTCCTGATTGTCACGCCGGATAAAGTCGTCGCCGTGTCGCCCACGCCGCTGGGTGATGAAGAGACTGTTACCTACAAAACATATGACATCAACACGGGCTGGGCGGTGACCGAAGACGCGACCGCCGCGCTGGATCGCGTCTTGCGGGGGGCCGGCCTGCGTGACCGCCGGGTTGCCGCCGAACTCTCGCAACTACCTTCTGCCTTCCTGCCGGCAATCCAGGGTCAGGTCGGGGAGGTCCAGGCGATTGACGACATCCTGTGGCGGCTGCGGCGCATCAAGGATGAGGCGGAGATCGCCCAGATCGAGGCCAACGCCGCGCGCAACGATCATATTTTCGGGCTGCTGCGTGAGGCGGTGCGCCCCGGCGTCAAGGACTTTGCCCTGTGGGCCGTCGTCTACGCGGCGCTGTGCGAGCACGCCGGCGGCCCCGTGACGCTCGAGGCCGACCTGGGCGCGGGGCTGGCGACGGTCAACCCCGACGCGCGACCCGAAGGCTACGTGCTCACGGAAGCCGATCACGTCCTGGCCGACATTTACTCGGCCACGCACGGCTACTATGCCGATACCACGCGCGTGTTCGCCGTGGGCGAGCCGACCGTCAAGCAGATGGAATTGCACTGGGTGCTGGAGGATGCGCTGGAGGCCGGCGCCGACGTGCTGCGCCCCGGCGTCGAGGCGCGCGCGGTGGACGCGGCGGTGCGCAAGGTGATCGCGGACGCCGGCTATGCCGACAACTTCCCGCATCACAGCGGGCACGCCTTCGGCCTGTTCCAACAAGAGCGCCCCTATCTGATCCCCGCGGAGCCGATGCCGCTCGAAGCCGGGATGCTCATCACGCTCGAACCGGGGATTTACCTGCCCGGCTGGGGCGGGATGCGTCTGGAGGGCAACTGGGTCATCACCGAAGACGGGGCGCGCCGGCTCGACCGCTACCCCGACCGGCTATAGTTTTAGGAGAGATTCTTTATGGCGCAACCATTTGCATATCTTCCGGAACCCGCCCGTTCGCTCGTGCGGGCGGCGTGGAAACAGGTCCCTGCGGACATCCGCGGCGACCTCCAGACGTGGCTGCCTTATGCGTTGAGCGACGCCGGCGGCGCGTTCGATCTGCTCGGCTTTATCGCGGGCAATTACCGTACCGCCTTCGACCAGCGCGCGATGCAAATCGCGATCGTTGGGCCGGCCGGCGTGGGCAAGTCCACGCTCTACAACCGGTTTGTGCAGGATGAATCCAGGCATTCGGTGGTTGGCGACGAACCGGGGACCACGCGCGAGGTGCAGATCAGCGAGGGCGAGCTCTTCACGCTGATTGACACGCCCGGCGCGGACGCGGTCGGCCCGGTGGGTGCGCGCGAACGGGATATCGCCTTCCAGGCCGCGCTCGAGGCCGATTTCCTCATCATCGTGTTCGACGCCTCACGCGCCATTTTGCCCTCTGACCGGCAGCTTTTCGATTCACTTAAGGCGACCGACAAGCCGTACGTGGTCGCGCTCAACAAGATAGACACGGTCGAAAAGCGCCACCGCGATGCGGCTATCGAGGCGGCGGCCGAGGCGTTGGGCATGGACGCCGCGGAGCTGATCGGCGTTTCGACGGCGACCGGCGATAACCTGGGGCGCGTGGTGCTGGCCGTCACGCAGACGGATGCGCGGTTGTTGGCCGTGATCGGCGAGGCGCTGCCGGAGTATCGTTCGAAGCTGGCCTGGCAGCGCGTGATCACCGCGGCCAGCGCGGCGGCCAGCGTCGCGCTGATACCCATTCCGCTGGCCGATATCATCCCGCTGCTTGCCATCCAGACCGGCCTCATCCTGAACATCGCCCGCATCTACGGCTATGAGATCACGTTGGCGCGCTCGAAAGAGTTGATCGCGGCCTTCGGGCTGGGCTTCATTGCGCGCACGGTGCAGCGTCAGCTTTCGAAGTTCCTGGGCGTGCCGGGCTGGCTGCTCAGCGCGGCCGTTGCGGGTGGCGCAACCGTGGCGATGGGGTACGCCGCGATGCTCTGGTTCGAGCGCGGCGAGCGCCCTTCGCAGGAGGCATTGCAGGGGATCGTGCATAACATCAGCGTCTATCTGCGCGACAGCCTGAAGACGATGCGCCTCAAGCGCTCGGATGGGGCCACGCTCAAGCAGCAGGTCCAGGCGTCGCTGGAAGGGATGCCGGACGTGCTGAACCCGTCATCGAACAGGGAAAGCTAATTGTATCGCACGCGGAGACGCGGAGAACGCGGATGAAGATATTGTTTTCGACCTCCGCGACCTCCGCGTCTCCGCGTGCCCATTCTTTTTGAGGAGATCAACATGTTTACACGCACACTCGGTCGCAGCGGCATCACGGTCAGCGCATTGGGGATGGGCTGCTGGGCCATCGGCGGCCCCTTCTGGCGCGACGACACGCCCGTCGGGTGGGGGCAGGTGGACGACGTGGAATCGACGCGCGCCATCCACCGCGCACTCGACCTGGGCGTGACCTTCTTCGATACCGCAGACGTGTACGGCGCGGGCCACAGCGAACGGGTGCTGGGCCGGGCGTTGGACGCACGTCGCAGCGAAGTGGTCATCGCGACCAAGTTCGGCAACGTGTTCGACGAGGAGACACGCGTCATCACCGGCTCCGACCAGTCGCCGGTATTCATCCGGCAGGCGTGCGAGGCGTCGCTGGCGCGGCTCGATACGGACTACATTGACCTCTATCAGTTTCACAACGGCGGCTATGACCCCGCGTCGGCGGTCGAGGTGCGCGAGACGCTGGAGGAGCTGGTGACGGAGGGCAAGATTCGGGCCTACGCGTGGAGCACCGATGATCCGGCGCGCGCCCGCGTCTTCGCCGAAGGGCCACATTGCGCCGCGGTGCAGTTCCAGCTCAACGTGCTGGACGACAACCCCGAGATGGTCGCGCTGTGCGAAGAGTTGGGGCTGGCCGGCATCAACCGCGGGCCGCTGGCGATGGGGCTGCTCACCGGGAAATACAGCGGCGGCGCGGAACCGAGCATTGACGACGTGCGCGGCCGGCGCGCCCCCGACTGGATGCGCTACTTCGTCGGTGGGCAGGCCAACCCGGAGTGGCTGGCGAAGCTGGAGGCGATCCGCGATGTGCTGACCAGCGGTGGGCGCACGCTGGCGCAGGGCGCGCTGGCGTGGCTCTGGGGCCGCAGCGAGACCACCGTTCCCATCCCCGGCTTCAAGACGGTCGCGCAGGTGGAAGAGAACGCCGGCGCGATGAACCACGGCCCGCTGACCCCCGCGCAGATGACGCAGATCGCCGCGCTGCTGGGCCGCTGAGCCCGTTCGTAGTGCGCGCGTGAGGGCGCAGGCGGGGCGCTCTTACGAGCGCACTACGAACCGGAGGGAAAACTTAGTGCCTGAACTCACCCTTTCCGCCGATGATCGCGTGCTTATCCTGGCGCCACACCCTGATGACGAGACCATCGCGACCGGCGGCGTCATTCAACAGGCCGTCGCCATGGGTCTGCCGCTTCACCTGGTGTATTTGACCTACGGCGATAACGCCGAAACGTCATTCATTGCCTATCGGAAACGTCTGATGTTGCGCAGTACGTCGGTGCAGGGCATGGGCCTCGTGCGCCACGACGAAGCGGTAGCCGCCGCCGGCATCCTGGGGCTATCCTCGGATCAACTGACGTTTCTCGGCTATCCCGATTTTCGCACCCTCAAGATCTGGATCGAACACTGGGGTGATGCCCCGGCCTGCGAGAGCATGTTCACCCGGACATCGGTCGTGCCGTATGCCAATGCCTTCCGGCCTGGGACGCCGTATAAAGCCGACGAGATCCTTGCCGATCTGGAGACGGTCATACGCGGGTTCCAACCGACAGTCGTCTTCACCTCGCATCCGGGCGATCATAACCCCGACCATCTGGCGTTGTATCTCTTTACGCGCGTTGCCCTGTGGAACCTGGCGCAAGAAATGCAGCCGACCCTGTGGCCGGCTCTCGTCCATCACCCGCACTGGCCGCGCCCCAAGAACTATCGTCCCGACCTGGCCATGCTTGCCCCTGAACGGCTGGCAAGTGGGCCGGCCTGGCGCACTGTACCGCTCAACACGCCACAGATCGAGACCAAACACCGGGCCGTGCAGGCGCATAAGACCCAACTGAAACTGGATCGCAAGTTATTGGATTCCTTCATGCGCGGCAACGAGTTGTTCGGTGATTTCCACGTGGAAGACCTGCGCACGCCTCGCGACCCTGGGGCAACCACAACCAGCCAGCAGCCGGTGGCCTCCGACCAGCTCACCCATGCCGAACGCCTCAAGTTCGTGGGGATCGAGGAGCGCGCGGTCTGGCTGGATGGGGATCGCTTCGTGGTGTCGCTGTCGTTTTCCAGGCCGGTCGTCGAAGGAGTTGTCGCCTGGGTCTACCTGTTCGGCTATCGCTCCGATGTGCCCTTTGCCCGGATGCCCAAGCTCCGACTCCATCACAGCGAGATCAAGACGGCGCTCTTCGATCAGGGTCGGGAGATCACGGACCCTGACTTCAAAGTGGACGTGACGCATCGCCGCCTGACATTCTCGCTGCCACGCTCCTCGCTGGGCGATCCGCAATGGCTGCTCGCCAGCGCGCAAACGCGGCTTGCGGATGTCCCATTGGACTGGGTCGCCTGGCGGGTCATCGCCTTACCGGGCCGGTAGGGGCGTTCCGGCTCCCTCGCTCTTTGGGAGAGGCCGGGGTAAGGGCATGGCAACGTGTTTGATGGCCGTGCGCTGCCAGGTGTAGGTGATGTGGAGCGCGCCGTCACCAGTCTGGATGATCGCGGGGTAGGAGTATTCGCCGGGGGCGTCTTCCAGCGTTGCGATGTCGCGCCAGGTCTCGCCGTCATCTGAGAGCGCGACGACCAGCGGGGTGCGCGGCCCACCCCACGCATCGAGCGGGGGTGAGGTCGGGTTGTAGCACAAAGCCGCGCGCCCATCGCGCAGCCCCACGGCGTCTATCCCGCTGTTGGGGTTGGGCAGGTCAGTGAGCGTCATCTTACCCCACGTACGCCCACCGTCCGCCGACCAGCACGCCGCAATGCGTCCCTGCATCGTCCGGCAGAGCATTTGCAACCGCCCCGTGGGATAGGCGATCAGCGCAGGTTGAATGGCGGCGATCTCCCGCCAGGCGTTCAGCGCGGGGGTGACGGTCCAGGTGCGCCTGCCGTCGCTCGTGCGCTCGATGAACGCCTCCCACACGGGCCGTATCCCGTTCGGGCCGATCGCCTCCCCCTCACTGCTCGACGGGCATAGCAGGTCGCCGCCGGCCAGGCGCAGCGGCTTGTTCTTGATCGGGCCAAGAATGTTGCCGGGTAGTCTCAGTGGCGCAGACCACGTTGTGCCCGCGTCAGCGGAGCGCAGCGACATGCCCCACCACGTGCGCGGGTTCGGCCCCACCTTGTAGAAGAGGAGCAGCGGGCCGCCCGGCTCCTGGTGCAGCACCGGGTTCCAGCAGGGATAGCGCGCCCCGTCCGGCGTGCGCCCATCGGCGACCTGCACCGGCGCACCCCACCCATCATCGTCCCGCCGCGCGCACCAGATTGCGGTGTCGTCGGCCCCCTCGCGTGTCCCGCCGAACCACGCCGCGACCAGCCCGCCAGGCGTCTCTGCGATGGTGGAGGCGTGGCACTCGGGGGTCGGTGGGTCGTTGAAGATGAATTCGTGGATCATGAGATTGTATTTCCCCCGGTAGGGGCGTAAGACCTGACAGGTTTCCGGAAACCTGTCAGGTCTGGCTACGAACCCTGGACGGGGACCGGGGCGGCGCGCCAGATGCGGTTGGCGTATTCGCGTATGCTGCGATCCGACGAGAAGAAGCCGCAGCGGGCGCTGTTGAGGATGGACATGCGCGTCCAGTGGTCGGCGTCGGCGTAGTCGTGCGCCGCGCGCTCGCTGGTCTCGATGTAGTCGCGATAATCGGCCAGCAGCATGTACTGGTCGTAGCCGAGCAGCGTCTCGACCAGCGGTTGGAAGAGGCCGAGGTCGTCGGACGAGAAGACGCCGCGCGCGATGGCATCAATCGCCCCGCGCAGTTCGGGGTCGGCGTCGTAGCGCGCCCGCGCGTTATAACCCGCGGCGCGCGTGGCGATCACGGCGTCGGCGGTCAGCCCGAAGAGGTAGAAGTTCTCCGCGCCCACCAGGTCGCGGATTTCCACGTTTGCGCCGTCCAGCGTGCCCACCGTCACCGCGCCGTTGAGCGCGAACTTCATGTTGCCCGTGCCCGACGCCTCTTTCCCCGCGGTCGAAATCTGCTCGGAGATATCTGCCGCGGGGTAGATGATCTCGCCCAGGGTGACGTTGAAGTTGGGCAGGAACACCACTTTGAGCCGCCCGCGCACGTCGGGGTCGCGGTTCACCACCTCGGCCACCGAGTTGATCAGCTTGATGATCAGCTTGGCGAAGCCGTAGCCGGGAGCCGACTTGCCGCCGAAGATGAAGGTGCGCGGCGTGAGCGCCATATCGGGGTCGGTCTTCAGCCGGTTGTAGAGCGTGATGATGTGCAGCACCTTGAGGTGTTGGCGCTTGTATTCGTGGATGCGTTTCACCAGCACGTCGAAGATCGAGTCGGGGGCCACCGCGATGCCGGTCTCTTCCAGGATGTAGTCGGCCAGGTGGCGCTTGTCGGCCTGTTTCACGGCGCGCCACGCGGCGCGGAAAGCCGGGTCGTCGGCGTAGGGTTCCAGCCCGCGCAGGCGCTCGAGGTCGTTGGGCCAACCGTCGCCCAGCTTCGACGTGATCAGCGCCGAAAGCTCGGGGTTCGCCAGCAGCATGAAGCGCCGCGGGGTGACGCCGTTGGTGACGTTGGTGAAGCGATCGGGGTACATCTCGGCGAAGTCGGGCAGCACCAGCTCGCGCAGCAGGCGCGATTGCAGCTCGGCCACGCCATTGACCTTGAAACTGCCGACCGTCGCGAGATGGGCCATGCGCACCTGGCGCACCGGCTGCTCCTCGATGATGGACATGCGCGCCACGCGCCCCATGTCGCCGGGGAAGCGGGCGCTCACTTCGTCGAGGAAGCGCGCATTGATCTCGTAGATGATTTGCAGATGACGCGGTAGCAACCGCTCGAACAACTCGACCTGCCACTTCTCCAGCACCTCGGGCAGCAGGCTGTGACAGGTGTAGGCGAAGGTGCGCTGCGTGATATCCCAGGCGGCGTCCCAATCCAGCCCCTGCTCGTCGAGCAGGATGCGCATCAACTCGGGGATGGCGATCACCGGGTGGGTATCGTTGAGTTGGATGACGACCTTCGCAGGGAAGTCGGCCCAGTCATCGTTGCACAGTTGGAAGCGGTGAATGATATCTTGCAGGCTGGCGGCGACGAAGAAATATTGTTGCTGGAGCCGTAGTTCCTTGCCGCGCGGGTTGTTGTCGTTCGGATAGAGCACCTTCGAGATGGTCTCGGAATCAACCTTTTCGTGGACGGCGCGCGCGTAGTCGCCGGAGTCGAAGAGGTGGAAGTCGAACGCCTCTTTGGCGCGGGCGCGCCAGAGCCGCAGGATGTTGACGTGCGGCGTCTCGTAGCCGGGGACGAGGATGTGATACGGCTCGGCGCGCACGGTGACGCCGGGCAGCCAGCGTACCCGTTCGCGGCCGCGCGCATCGCGATAGGTTTCGGTGACGCCATTGAAGCCGACGTCTACCATGTCGTCTGGCTGGACGAAATCCCACGGGAAGCCATAGGTCAGCCACTCGTCGGGCTGCTCCACCTGCCAGCCGTTGGCGATCTGCTGGCGGAAGATGCCGTATTCGTAGCGGATGCCGTAGCCGATGGCCGGGATGCCCAGGGTCGCCAGCGAGTCGAGGAAGCAGGCCGCCAGCCGTCCCAGGCCGCCATTCGCCAGCCCCGGCTCCGGGTCCAGCGCGACGGTCGCATCGAGGTCGAGGCCGGAATCCGCGAAGACCTGCTCGGCCAGCCCGCGCGTATCGGTGTAGAGCAGGTTGTTTTCCAACTGCTTGCCGAGGTGGAACTCGGCAGAGAAATAGTAGACATAACGAGGGTTTGCATCGTGATACGCCTGCGCGGTCTGGCGGTAGCGATCCGCGAGGTAGTCGCGCACGGTGTAGGAGAGCGCCAGGTAAGTGTCGCGTTCGCTCGCGGAGTAGGTGGTCGTCCCCAGGGTGTGATACAGGTGTTGCAGCATCTCTTCGCGGAATGATTCCGGCGTATGGGCTACCGCCGAAGCAGAGGCGGAGCTGGTTTTAAGCATGAAAATAGCAGTTCCTTTCAAGTATCTACCACGGAACACACGGAATACACGGAAAGATTGTCTTTTCTTCCGTGTATTCCGTGTGTTCCGTGGTTCATCTGCGGTTTATTCGTCGCGGTCGCGGGGTGGTGGGGCGGCGGCCAGCGGTTTGACGGCGCTGTCCACGCGATCCTGCGCGACGATTTCGGCGATCGCTTCTTTAAGATCGAACTGAAAGTCGTTGAGGTTTTGCCATTCCACCGTGGCGAGCGCGATTTTACGCACCGACAGCACGGTGATGTTGTCCACCGTGACGCCGGGCGGCGGAGCGGGCAAGGTGCGCGGGTCATCATACATCCACGCCAGCACCCGCTCGGTAATCACGGCCATGTCTTGCCCGTAGGCGAGGTCGAACGCAACCACCGCGGTCACGACGCCCGCCTTCGTCCGGTTGACCACGCCGCTGTCGAGCATCTTATTGTGCGGCAAGCTGACCAGTTTGCCGTCGGGCCGCGTCAGGGTCGAGTGGAACATGTGCACCTCCTCGACGATGCCCTCCTGATTCATGGTCTCGATATAATCGCCGGCGCGGACGACGCGGAAGACGTAGAAGATCACCGTGGCGGTGAAGCTGCTGAGCGACTGCTGGAAGGCGATCACCAGGACGACCGCGGCGATGCTGATGAACGTGAGCAGGTTGCCGACCCGGAAGCCCAGCGTCGCCATGGCGATCAACGCGGTGATCAGCAGCAGCGCCCAGAAGACGACGTTGGCGATGATGCGCACCTCGCCGTCATCGAGCGCGGGGATCGGCGTCAGCCGGCGCACCAGCATCGCGCGCACATTGCGGGCCACGTAATAGCCCACAATGACGATCAGGATGGCCGGCCCCACCTGGATCAGGGCGGTGAGCAGGTAATTGACCGGGTTTGTGGTGATGGTTTCAGCATTCGGTTCGATCATGCTGTTATTCTAAAGGTTGCAGGCCGGATGACGCAAACCGTGCTCCCTCTCCCTGTGGGAGAGGGTTGGGGTGAGGGAGTGAGCGGGTGAGGGGGAGAGTGGGGGAGCGGGTGAATCTCTTGACGCATATCCATTGTTGATTGCGCGCAAATTGCCTCTTGACTCTCCCCCGGCGGGAGGGTGTAGACTGTGGGTGACGCTGCCGGCCGGCAGACCATGATCAACAGGAAGGGATCGCATGCTCAAGATCGGGGAGTTCTCCAGGCTGGCAGAGGTGTCGGTGAAGACCCTGCGCTATTACGATGACCTGGGGCTGTTGCAGCCCAACTGGGTAGACCGCTACACCGGCTACCGCTATTACACGTTGCAACAGCTTCCGCGGCTGAACCGTATCCTGGCGCTGACTGTACGACGATGACGAGTTTGACCCGGAGAACGAAAAGGAAGGGAAGTGCGCGGTCTACTGGCCGATTGAGTGATTGAGGAGACAAGGAGACAAGGAAATAAGGACGTGCGAGACGGCTTTTCCTTATCCCTTGTCTACTTGTTTCCTTACCCTACTGTTTCACCGAGCCGCTGAGCAGGCCGGAGATGAATTGGCGCTGCAGGGCGATGAAGACGATGATCACCGGCACGGAGACGAGGGTCGCGGCGGCCATAATCATGCCATAGTCGCGCCCTTTGCCGGGCACGTTCTCCGTCAGGGCGCGCAGGCCGATGGGCAGGGTCATCATGACCTCACTGCGCAGCATCACCAGCGGCCAGACGAAGCTGTTCCAACTGCCCAGAAAGGTAATGATGCCCAGCGTGCCGAGCGCGGGACGCAACAGCGGCATCACGATGCGCCAGAACACCGTGAACTCCGCCGCGCCGTCCATGCGCGCCGCGTCGAGCAGCTCGTTGGGGATGGCGCTCATGTATTGCTTCATCAGGAAGATGCCCAGCGCCGGGGCCATGAAGGGGATGATCAACCCCGCGTAGGTATCAATCATCTTCATCCGGCTCACTTCGATGAAGAGCGGGATCAGGATGAGCTGGAACGGGATCATGGTCGAGCCGATCAGCAGGCCGAACATCACCGTGCGGCCCTTGAACTCGTACTTGGCGAAGGCGAACCCGGCCAGCGAACTGAAGAACAACACCGCCGTCGTACTGATGCCGGCCACCAGGATGCTGTTCAAATACCACGTGCCGAAGGGCCGCTCGGCGAACAGCTTGGCGTAATTGCTCGCCCGCCAGGCGTCGGGCAGCAGGGTCGGCGGATAGGAGAAGATCTCCGTCGAGTTCTTGAAAGACGATAGGATCATCCACACGAACGGGGCGAGCGTGAGGAACGCGCCCAGCGCGACCACAAAGTAGAGCGGGATCTTACGAACGGTTTTGCTAAGAGTCATGGCTCAATCCTCACGGAAGATGCCGAAGGCGCGCATCTGGAGCGCGGACAGCGTGAAGACGACGACGAAGATCATCAAGCCGACCGCCGACCCCAGCCCGAAGCGCAGGTTCGCGATGCCGTGAATGTAGAGATACTGGGCGACGCTCAACGTGGCGTTGGCCGGCCCGCCCGAGGTCAGGATGAACGGCTCATCGAAGATTTGCAGCGACCCGATGATCACGATGATGCTGACGTAGAGGATCACGGGGCGCAGCAGGGGAATGGTGATGCTGATGAACTGCTGACGGTCGTTCGCGCCGTCAATCATCGCCGCTTCGTAAAGCTCTTGCGAGATGGACTGCATCCCGGCCAGGAAGTAGATCATCTGGTAGCCCGTCCACCGCCAGACGAGCAGGATGATGATGGAGACTTTGGCCCACGTGCCATCGCCCAGCCAGTTGATCCGAGGCAGCCCGACGGCCTGCAAGATCGCGTTGAGCAAGCCGTAGTCGGTGGAGTAGAGCAGCCCGAAGACCAGCGCGATGGCGACCGTGGAGGTGACCACCGGGGTAAAATAGGCGGAGCGCCACATCCCGCGCAATCCCAGGCTCTTGTTGTTCAGCAGCGCGGCCAGCACCAGCGCCAGCGGCACGACGACGAAAAGGCTGGCGAACATGTAGATCGCCGTGTTGCTCGCCGCCTGCCAGAAATCGCCGTCGGCGAAGATGCGCTGAAAGTTGCGTATCCCGATGAACTCCGGCGAGCTGATGCCGTTCCATTTGTAGAAACTCAGGATGATGGCGGCGATGCTGGGGAGCAGGAAGAAGACCGTAAACAGGATGAAAAACGGCGCGGTGAAAAGATAGGGAGCCAGTTTCGCCTGGCGTTGGAACCAGCGGGCGTTCGACGCCGGCCGGCTCTGCGCGAGGGGCGTCGTTGTCTCAGCGCTCATAGGGGTTTCCTCCGGGGAACAGCCGAAGTCGTCCCTGCCCACGTATTTTATACGTGGGCAGGGACGATATTCAGCCGTTCTTACGGTCTAAAGATCGTCAATCGCCTGGTTCGTGACCTTCATCACCGCGTCGTAGGCGCCTTCGGGGGTCTGCTCGCCCTTGTAGACCAGCGTGCATTGCGTGTTGAGTTCGTTGTTCATTTCCAGACGCACCGGGCTCTGGTAGAGCATCGGCAGATCGTTCGCCACATCGGCCCACACCTGCCCGACCTGCTGATCGCCGTAGAAAGCGTCGCGCACGTTGACCACCTGCGGGTCGTTCAGCGCTTCGAGCATGTGCGGGAAGTACTTGATCTCCAGGTAGCGCTTGATCTGGTTCTCTTTGGTCATATAGGCCCAGTGAATCAGATCCCACGCCAGTTCCTTGTTGGGTGAATCCTTGGTGATGGTGAAGCCCGTGCCGCCCCAGGATGAGGTGGTGTGCCCGCCGCCCTTCCACTTGGGCATCGGGGCGATGCGCCAATTGCCGGCCTGGTCGGCCGCGTTGGCTTTCAGGATGAAGTCGGACCACCAGTCGGCGCCCGCAATGCCCATCACGGAGCCGTCTTTGTGGGCGGCCATCAGGCCGGGGCCCCAGAAGTCGGTGCCGGTGAACGGCTTGAAGACTTTCTTGTCAGCGCCGCGTTGCAGGTAATCCATCACTTCGATGAACATGGCCTTCTGGTCGTCCTGGCCCAGCACGAACTCGTTGGAGGCGTTGAAGGGCGAGCCGCCGCGTTGCAACAGCAGCATATAGTAGACGCCCGAGCCTTCACCGTCTAGCCCGGAGAGCGCCACGCCCTGTTCGGCGGCGGCCTCACCCACGGTCAGGAAGTCTTCCCAGGTGGCCGGCATCTCGCTGATGCCCAGCTTTTCGAGGACGGCGGGTTGGTAGTAGTAACCGCACGCGCAGAGCGAGCTATCCACGCCGTAGAGCTTGCCGTCAGACGTGAACTTCGACCAGTTGCCCTCAAAGAAGTTCTTGCGCTCGTCGCCGACGAGCGGCGTGAGATCCACGAAGTAGGTGCCGATGATGTTGTCCTTCATGTAGGGGCCGAACTGACCCTGCTCGAGGCCGAACAGATCGGGGGTATCTTCACCGGCGGAAAGGGTGGCGAGCATCTTCGTCCAGATTTCCGGCACCTGCTGGAAATCGGTGGTGATGTCCACGCCGGGATGCGCGTCCTTGAACTCCGCATCGGCGGCGCGCGCCGTGAAGAACTGCACGTAGAGGTTGTCGTGCGTCCACATGGTCATCTTCGCGGCTGTTGCTGC
>JBBQRS010000079.1:0-22617 GCA_038214535.1 Anaerolineae bacterium | reverse complement strand
CGCGGTTTCGGCGGAGGTCAGCTTGACGACGTCGGCGGCCATGACCTTGCCGGGCACGACGTGGTAGAGCAGGATGGCGCCGAGGGCCTTGGGGTCTTTGAGCAGAGCTTCGACCGTGCCGGCGGGCAGCTTGGCGAACGCATCATCGGTGGGGGCGAAGACGGTGAACGGCCCGTCGCCCTTGAGCGTGTCTACGAGACCGGCGGCGTCGAGTGCGGCGGCCAGGGTCGTGAACGAACCGGCAGCGACTGCCGTATCAACGATGTCTTTAGACATCTCTTCAGCGGGCGCGACCGGGGCGACCGTGGGCTGGGTTGAGCCTGCAGGCGCAACGATAGGCGGCAGAGGCGTCACACAGGCGCTCACTGCCATGGCGGCGACAAGTAGTACGGCGGGGACTCTGAACTTCATCTCACGTTCTCCTTGGTTTATCTGTTTTCAGTGACTTTTGGTTCAACGGTTTTGCTGGCTTCCTATACATACTTTAGACAAAGTATATACATAAATTGTGGCTTGTACTGTAGCGCGCGTTCCCATGTTGAAAATCACTGTAGACAAAGAGCAAATTGCCTTGTATAATGTAAGGAATCGAACTGCTGTTCTGTCGTTGCGTAGGAGCTTCAGACTCGGTACGCGACGTGTTTTCGCGGAGGAAATGTGGCGGATTTCAAGCTGGTATCAGATTTCAAGGCCACCGGCGATCAACCGGAGGCGATTCGTAAATTGGTGGACGGCCTGAAGCAGGGCTATCCGCATCAGACGTTGCTCGGCGCGACCGGGACGGGCAAGACCTATGTGATGGCGTCCGTGGTGGAGAAGATCAACAAGCCGACGCTGGTGATGGCGCACAACAAGACGCTCGCCGCGCAGCTCTATAGCGAGTTTCGCGAGTTCTTCCCGCACAATGCCGTCGAATACTTCGTGAGCTATTACGACTACTATCAGCCGGAAGCGTACTTGCCCCGCACCGATACCTACATCGAAAAGGACGCGATGATCAATGAGGAGATCGAGCGGCTGCGACTGGCGGCGACCTCCTCGCTGTTGAGCCGCTCGGACGTCTTGATCGTGGCGTCGGTGTCGTGCATCTATGGTCTGGGCGACCCGGCCGAGTATGGGCGTGTCACGGTGAAGCTGAACAGCGGGACCCGCGCGCGCCGCGAGTTGGTGATTCGCCAACTGGTGGATATCTTCTATGAGCGCAATGACTTTGAGCTCCAGCGGGGGCGTTTCCGGGTGCGCGGCGACACGCTTGAGATGATGCCCGCGTACTCGGAGCTGGCTTATCGCGTCGAGTTCTTCGGCGACGAGATCGAGCGCATGACCGAGATCGAACCGCTGACCGGTGAGGTGTTGCGGCGCCTCGACGTGCTGGAGATCTTCCCGGCGAAGCATTTCATCACGCCCCAGGATAAGCTGACCGAGGCGATCGGGCTGATCGAGGAAGAACTCGAAGATCAGCTCAAGTTGTTCCGCGACCAGGGCAAACTGCTGGAGGCGCAACGCATCGAGCAACGCACGAAATACGACATCGAGATGCTGCGCGAGGTGGGCTACTGTTCGGGTATCGAGAACTACAGCCGCCCGCTGGCCCTGCGCCAACCCGGCTCGCGCCCCTGGACGTTGCTGGACTACTTCCCGCCCGACTGGTTGCTGATTATGGACGAGTCGCACATGACCATCCCCCAGGTGCATGGCATGTATAATGGCGACCGGGCGCGCAAAGAGGTGCTGGTGGATTTCGGGTTCCGGCTGCCCAGCGCGTTGGATAACCGCCCCCTCAAGTTTCAGGAGTTCGAGGAGACCGTCAATCAGGTGATCTACACCAGCGCCACGCCCAGCGCGTACGAGTTGCAACACTCGCAGCAGGTGGTAGAGCAAATCATCCGCCCCACGGGGCTGGTTGATCCGGTGGTGGATATCCGCCCGACGAAGGGTCAGGTGGATGACCTGGTGGCGGAGATTCGTCAGCGCGTGGGTCGGGGCGAACGGATCCTTGTGACGACGCTGACCAAGCGGATGGCGGAAGACCTGGCCGACTATCTGCAAGAAGTGGGCATCAAGGTGCATTACCTCCATTCGGAGGTGCATACGCTGGAGCGCATCGAAATTTTGCGCGATTTGCGGCTTGGCGTCTACGATGTGATTGTCGGCATCAACCTGTTGCGCGAGGGGTTGGACCTACCCGAAGTGAGCTTGGTCGCCATCCTGGACGCCGACAAGGAAGGGTTCTTGCGTTCCGAGCAGGCGTTGATCCAGACGATCGGGCGGGCGGCGCGGCATCTTCACGGCACGGCGATCATGTACGCGGATAAGGTGACGGACTCGATGCGGCGCGCCATCGAAGAGACCAACCGACGGCGCAAGAAGCAAGAGGATTATAATACGCTGCACGGCATCGAGCCGGCGTCCATCATCAAGTCGGTGCGCGATCTGACGCAGCGTGTGGTCACGGAGCGCGCGCAGGCTGTGGCCGAGGCCGGCCCCGAATATCACCTGGGCCCAACGGCGATGCCGAAGGACGAAGCGACACGCTTGGTCAAGGACCTGGAAAAGCAGATGAAGTCAGCGGCGCAGGGTCTCGAATTCGAGAAGGCCGCGCTGCTGCGGGATCAGATCATCGAGATTCGCCGGATGCTGCAAGAGCAAGACCCGCGCCCCGTCTGGGAACAATTACGAAGCGAGTAAAGGGCAACGCGTTATGGATTTGGGAATTATTCGTCCCGTAAATATTGAAGTTGAGATGCAGGCGTCGTATCTCGATTACGCCATGAGCGTGATCGTCGCGCGCGCCCTGCCGGATGTGCGCGATGGGCTGAAGCCGGTGCATCGGCGTATCCTGTATGCCATGTACGACCTGGGTCTGACGCCGGACAAGTCGTATAAGAAATCGGCCCGTATCGTCGGTGAGGTGCTGGGTAAGTATCATCCGCACGGCGACGTGGCCGTGTATGAGGCGATGGTGCGGATGGCGCAGGATTTCAGCCTGCGCTATCCTTTGGTTGATGGGCAGGGCAACTTCGGCTCCGTGGACGGCGACAACGCCGCGGCGATGCGCTACACCGAGGCGCGCCTGGCCCCCATCGCGATGGAGATGCTGACGGACATCGAGAAGGAAACCGTCGAGTGGACGGAAAACTTCGATGGCACGTTGCTGGAGCCTTCCGTGCTGCCGGCCGCGCTGCCCAACCTGGTAGTGAACGGCGCGAGCGGCATCGCCGTGGGTATGTCTACCAGCATCCCGCCGCACAATCTCAACGAGGTCTGTGACGCGCTCTGCTATCTGATCGACAATTACCAGCGCGCCGAAGATGTGCAGGTCGAAGACCTGATGCGGTTCATCCCCGGCCCCGACTTTCCGACGGGCGGGCTGATCTATCGTTACCAGCACGAAAACGGCGCGGATGGCGAGGAACAGGTAGACGTCATCGCACGTGCCTACGCCAGCGGCAAGGGCCGCATCGTGGTGCAGGCGAAGGCGCACATCGAGGAGATGAGCCGCAACCGGAGCCGTATTGTCGTCACCGAGTTGCCCTATCAAACCAACAAGTCGAACCTGATGGAGCGGATTGCGGAATTGGTGCGCGATGGCCGCCTGGAGGGGATCACCGATCTGCGCGACGAATCGGATCGTACGGGGATGCGGATTTGCATCGAGACGACGCGCACCGTCGAGCCGCGCGAGGTCCTGCACGAACTCTACAAGCTGACTCCATTACAGAGCACCTTCAGCATCTCGTTGCTCGCGCTGGTTGAAGGTCAGCCCGTGATGTTGAGCCTCAAGCGGATGCTGCTGCACTTCCTCGAACACCGGCAAGAGGTGATCAAGCGGCGCAGCGAGTACGATCTGAAACGGGCGCGCGCCCGGGCGCACATCCTCGAAGGGTTGCTCCGCGCGCTGGATGTCCTGGATGAGATCATTGCCCTGATTCGCGGTTCGCGCACGGTGGATATTGCGCGCCAGGGATTGATTAAGGAGTTCGGCTTTTCCGAGCTGCAAACACAGGCGATCCTCGACATGCAGTTGCGTCGGCTGGCCGCGCTGGAACGGAAGAAGCTCCAGGACGAGTACAAAGAAGTCCTCGCGCTCATCAAAGAGCTTGAGGAATTGCTGGGGTCGCCGAAGAAGGTCCTCGCGCTGATTCGCAAGAACCTGCTTGATCTTAAGGCGACCTATGGGGATGCGCGCCGGACGCAGATCGCGGACCGGGTGAAGGGCACGCTGACCACGATTGACGTGCTGCCCGATCAGGAAGTCTGGGTGGGGTTGAAAGCCGACGGTACGCTAGTGCGCCGCCCCAGGGAATCGTTCGATGCCGGATGGCGCAAGAAGCTGGAAGCGGAGGTTGGGGCCGCGTTGACCGGAACCAACACCCGCAACGACCTGTATCTGTTCAGCGCTAAGGGTCAGGCGGTGCGCCTGGGGGTCCATCAGATTCCCGAAGCGGGTGGCGCGCATTTCGCCGACCTCTCCAGCCTGACGCGACGCGACAGGGTGGTGGCGATGTACGCGCTGCCGAAGCCGCAAGCCGATGGGCTAACCGAAGGGTATATGGCGCTCGGCACGGCGCAGGGCAAAGTCAAGCGCATCAATTTGTCGGATCTCTCCAGCCAGGCACACACCGATCCTCAAGTGATTAACGTGGATGCGTCGGATGAACTGGTCTGGGTGGATCGCAGTGTGGGCAACGGTGAGATGTTGCTGATGACGGCGCAGGGTCAGGCGATTCGTTTCACAGAAGAAGATGTGCGCGCGATGGGCCTACCGGCCGGCGGCATCGGCGGCATCAAGGTGCAGGCGCGCGATCGCGTCGTCGGCGGCATGATTATCCCTGCCGGAACGCGGCCAGACAGCTTCATGGCGGTCGTCACCGCGCGCGGGTGGGGCAAACGCACGTCGCTCGCGGAATTCCCGGTGCAGGGCCGCTACGGTCAGGGCGTCGTCGCCGCGAAACCGTCGTCCAAATCGGGCGCGGTCGCCGGCGTGGCCCTGCTGGTGACGGATGATGAAGCGGTGGTATGTCTGCTTGGGCCGGGAGGTTGCCGGACTCTGAATGCCGAAGATCTGCCCGCGGTCGGACGGTCGGCGCTCGGCAAGGCGCTGTTCGAACCGCCGGCCGGTCAGCAAGTTGTGGGTATGCAAGCCGTTTCCGGCCTCATTGACGCCTCGGCTGCGCCAACCACCTCTGCGGCGACCCCTAAGCCGGCGCGCGTCCCGACAACACGGACCACTGCAAAACGCGTGGCAGGGGCGGCGGCTGTGACAAAGGCCGCGAAGACTACCGCAACGCGAGCCGGCAAACCGGCTGCCGCTTCCCCGGCGAAGCCGGCGCGCACGCGCGTAACCAAAGCGGCCGCAGTGGTAACTGACAAACCGGCTTCAGAAACTCCGGCGACGACGACGCGTGGTTCCACTGGCGCCACAAAAGCCGCGACGACTTCCGGCGCGACGTCAACCCGCAAGGCGACTCCGAAACCGACAGGCGAGACCGCGCCGAGGGCGGCTACGGCGCGCAAACCGCGCGCCGCGGCTTCTGCAACAACTTCGTCCGCAGAAGCTGCTCCTGCAAAGACTTCAACCCGGAAGACGGCGGCGACGAGCAACCGCGCTGCGACATCCTCGACAACAGCCGCCAGGCCTGCGACACCCAAAGCGGCCCCCAAGAGTTCGCCGCCGCCTGCGCAATCATCGGCGCATAAGCGTTCGACGACCCCGGCGAAACCTGCGGATGGCAAGAGCGCATCGGCCCCGACGTCTTCCCGTGGACGTTCATCTTCCGGTTCGTCAACCAAAAGTTCCTCTGCTGCTTCGAGTTCTGCCCCGAAAACTACGGCTTCGCGAAGCCGGAGCAAGCCTGCCGCCGCATCCGACGCCGAGCCGGACGCGGCGAGCGGTTCGCGTGTGTTCAACCGCGCCGATCTCGCGAAGTTGATTTCCGCGCCGAAAGATTCGCTGGATTCGGTGAGCAAACGCCCGCCATCAACCCCACCTTCGACATCATCCAGGCCTACCACAGCGCGGAAACCTGCTTCTCCCCCTGCCAAAAAGAAGAACAACACCGATTCAACGGATTGAACCGATCGGATCAATCGCTGCATGGCAACGGCGTGCGACGCAATCGGCGTGCATTCCGGTCGCAAAATCGTTTTTCTCCTTCTTTTACTCTTGCAATGCGGTCGCTAAGAGGCTATAATAACAGGGTTTGAATCATGTCCCCAGAAAGGCCGTAAACCGCATGGAAATCGAAGCAAAATATGCGATTCCTAACCGGGAGAAGTACCGCGAATTATTGCGCCTGAACGAGTTGACGGGTTACACGCTGACGCCCGCGGGAGCCGTCGCGAAGGTGACCGACGTTTACTTTGATACGGCCGACGGTCGCATCCTGAGCAACGGTTATGCGCTCCGGTTGCGCATGGAGGGCGAGACCATTCTCGTTACATTGAAGGGGCTGGGCGGCGTCGGCGGGGCGATCCACCGGCGCGACGAACAGGAGGTCTCGCTGCCGGAATGGACGCTGGATGTTTCTATGTGGCCTGAGGGTGCGGCCCGCACATTGGCGCAGACCTTGAGCGGCGGCGAAGAGCTGCAACCCTTATTCGAACTCACGCAGCGCCGCGCCCGGCGTAACGTTATGGACGGGGAGCGGCGCGTCGCCGAACTCAGCCTGGATGACGTGCGGGCCGCGGTGGGACGCCGGCCCGCGTTCTATTATGAGGTCGAGATCGAGCTCGCGCCGGATGGAACCGAAGCGGACCTGGCGATCTTGTCTGCGGCGTTGGGCGCGCAATGGGGGCTAACTCCTGAACCACAGTCGAAGTTTCAGCGCGCCCTTGCCACGCTGCAACAGCGCGGCGCGCCGGTCGTCTCTCAACTGAGCGATGAAGAACGCGAAGCGCTGACCGCGTTTGACGATGCTGCCGATCAGGAAATGGCGCGCCGCGCGGCGGTGGTGCTGGCGTGGGCGGAAGGCGCGCCGACGCGGGAAATCGTGGATCGCACAGGGTTGTCCGCCGGGCGTGTGCGCTTCTGGGTGCGCGCATTCCGGGCCGAGCGCATGGGCATCTTCCGTGAGCCGGAAGCGCCGTCGGAGCAGCCTGAGCTTGAGTTGGGTGCGTCGGAAGACGCGACGGCTGAAGGCGACAAACCGGCACGCAAGCGGCAACCTCGTCGCCGGGCGGCGCCCACCGTTCGCCAGTTCTGCCGTGAATATCAAGTGGATATGGCCCACGCGCGGTTTGTCTCCGAGCAGGTCGGGATGCTGTTCGACGCGTTACGCTCGGTGCATGGCTTACCGCGCAAACGGCGCAGGTTGTTGCGCCAGGCGGCGATTCTATATCACATCGGCGCGGCGCAGGACCCGGAGCATTCTCATCGCGCGGGCCGGGATTTGATCCTGGCGCAACCGCTGCGCGGCGTCAGCACCTCCGATCGCCTGGCGTTGGCGGCGTTGGTGGCCCTCAATCGAAACCGCGTGCGGCCCGATCGCGAGCCGGCAATCGCGGCGCTCGATCAGAAAACGCGCGAGCAGGTGACTGCCATGACGGCGTTGCTCCATGTGGCGGACGCGTTGGATTTCTCGCGCACTCAGAGCACGCACATCGAGCGATTGGAAAGCGAAAACGGCGCGCGCATTGAGGCTACGCTGACCGGCCCCGCCGCCGAGGTAGACGCTTTGCAGGCTGCTTCGCGGGCGGGCCTCTGGTATGATCTGTTCGGGCAAGAGTTGGCGTTTGCCGCGCAGGCGGGCGCCGAGGACGCGGGTCGTGAGCCTGAATCGGCCGTCGCTGAAACGCCCGCCAAACCGGCGCGCGAGGCCGAACCCTATACATCCGCCGAACCGATGAGCGAAGCCGGGCGCAAGATTTTGCATTTCCACTTCGGGCGTATGCTGGATAACGAGGATGGGACGCGCCAGGGCGAAGATATCGAAGCCTTGCACGATATGCGCGTGGCGACGCGCCGGATGCGAGCTGCCTTCCAGGTCTTCGATCCCTATTACAAAGATGAAGCGATCAAGCGTTACATCAAGGGCTTGCGACGCACGGGGCGCGTATTGGGCAGCGTGCGCGACCTGGACGTGCTGCTCGAAAAGGCGCGCGCCTTTGGCGAGACGCTGCCCCCTGAGATGCAGGCGTCTTTCGCGCCTCTCGTGACCCACTGGGAAGTGGCGCGTGATGTCGCGCGCCGGCAGATGCTTGAGTATCTCGATAGCGCGACCTACCGTGAATTCGCTGAGCAATTCGAGGAATTCCTGACCATGCCCGGAGAAGGGGCGATGGATGTTCCGGCGGGCGAGCCTGTGCCGTTCCTCGTGCGTCACGTCGCACCGCAGTTGATCTATGAGCGCTACGAAGCAGTGCGGGCCTACGATGCCGTGCTGCCGGATGCGCCGCTGACGACCTATCACCAGTTGCGAATTGATTTCAAGCGATTGCGCTACGCGCTGGAATTTTTCAAGGAAGTGTTGGGGCCTGAAGCGACCGCGCTGATCAAGCAGGCGACGGCGCTGCAGGATTGGCTCGGCGAGTTGCAAGACGCTCACGTTGCCGAAGGGCTGATCGGAGAATTTCTGGCGCAGCAACAGAAACGCAGCAAGAAGAAGCAGCAGCAGCAAACCCTGGAAGGTGTGCAGCGTTATCTCGACGATCAACATGCGCGCCAGGAGCAACTGCTTGAGGGGTTTGACGCGCTCTGGGATGCTGTAACCGGATTCGACTTTCGCCGTAATCTCGGCCTGGCGGTGGCCGCGGTTTGACGCGCCGTTTGATGTGACCTGCTTATGCTTGAAGAACTTGATCTGACCAAAAAACTGAAGCGCCGTGGATGGCGCGAACTGCGTCTGCCCCTGCAACGCCGTCTTTACGTGTTGCAGCAAGCCGCCTTCATGGCGCGGATGCCGGCCGTGATTCTTCTGGAGGGGTGGGCCGGCTCCGGCAAGGGTGACGCGATTCGGATGCTGACGTATGGCCTGGACCCGCGTGGTTTCCAGGCCTGGGCCATGCGCCGCCCCACGGAAGAGGAAGGTCGCTACCCCTGGCTCAGGCGGTATTGGCTCAAGCTGCCCGCGCGCGGAAATCTGGTCCTGTTTGACGCCGGGTGGTATGGTCAGGTGTTGGCTGATTCCGCCGAGCGCCGCTTGCGTGAGGATGAAGCCCGCGCAGCCTATCGCGATTGTCTCGATCTGGAACGCATGTTGGCCGACGACGGGCACGTCATCGTCAAGCTTTGGTTGCACATCGGCCAGGGAGAGCAGCGCCGGCGACTCCGCATTCCCATCGAAGAGACCTTGCGTTGGCCCGGTTCACGCGCGGATGATTGGGAGCAGTATCGAAAATACCGGCAGTATCTTCCCCGCGTCGAAGAAATGCTGGTGCAAACCGACGTTGCTGGTCTGCCCTGGACCTTAATCGAGGCGACCCATCCGCTCTATACCCGGTGGCGCGTCATGCAAACCGTCGCCGATGCACTGGAACGAGGATTGGCGAACCTGGGCGTCCAGATCGCTTCGGTGGAAGCCGACGCCGAAAACGCGCCGGACGTCCCGGACGCGTCGTAGGCAGGGGAGTTATATAGATGTCAGTGCTTTCCCAGGTAGACCTCTCGCGAACCATCGGCCCGGAGGATTATCTGGATCAATTGGATCGCTTCCAGAACCTGCTGGGCGCGCTGGCGCGTGAAGTTGCCGTGCGGCAGCGGACTGTGCTGATTGTTTTCGAGGGTTGGGACGCGGCGGGGAAGGGTGGGTGCATCAAGCGACTCACCGAGGGGCTTGACCCGCGCGGGTATATTGTCCATTCGCTGAATGCGCTCCAGACCGAGGATCAGGATCGCCATTATTTCTATCGCTATTGGCGGCATTTGCCGGAGCAGGGCTGTGTTGGTATCTTCGACAGGAGTTGGTATACTCGCGTCCTGGGCGACCGGGTCGAGGAGCGTTGCCGCGAGGCAGAGTGGCGGCGCGCATATCGTGAGATCAATCAGTTCGAGCGCCAGCAGGTGGATTCCGGCGCGGTGGTCTTCAAGTTCTGGATGCATATCACTCCTGAAGAGCAGTTACGGCGCTTCAAGGCCCGTGCGGCCTCGCCCTACAAGGCATGGAAGCTGACGCCCGACGATTGGCGCAATAACGAGCAGTGGGCGGCTTATGAGGCGGCGGCGGACGAGATGCTGTTGAAGACCAGCACCTTTACGGCGCCGTGGACCATTGTTGAGGCAATGGACAAGAACTGGGCGCGCATCAAGGTGTTGCGCACGGTTGCCGAGACCCTGGTGCGCGAGCTGAAGTACAAACCCGAAGACGTGGACGCACACTTCAGGAAAGAGATTCGCAAGCGCACGCGTTCCGATCCTCGCCTTACGCAGGGGTTGGAAGGCGGGGAATCCGTATCGGACGAGGGCGATGTCCTGGATGGAGAAGACGCCCGTCGCAAGTCGGAGAAATCGTAACCTCAGGTCTGTGGCTGCATGTCGCGCAAGAGGGTGATCATCTGCCGGCGCAACTCGTCGAAAATGACGTGGACCGGCCGGTTGGCGTCCACCCGGGTGAAGTTGTACTCCCCGCCGATTTGCCGGAACACTTCTAATAACCGGGTTTGATATTCCCGATAGCTTTCGAAGATGTCGTCGCCGCGCAGCACGTCCATTCCCGATTCCCAGTAGTCGAACCCTTCGCCGGCCAGGACGCGCGGGATAAGGTGTTTGAGGTCGGCTTCGAGGTAAAACACCGCATCGGGCACGATCGCGAACCCGAACAGGTCTTTCAGCCAGCCTTCGTTCACACCCCGCACGATGCCGCGCGCGATCATCGAGTAGATATAGCGGTCGGTGAGGCACACGAAGCCTGCGCGCAACGCCGGGATGATCTCTTTTTCCAGCCGGTCGGCAAAATCGGTCGCGTAGAACAGATTCATCGTGATGTCGCCAAGGGTATGCCCCTGTTTGGCGCGCGCCAGTCCCGGCCCCACCAGCGATGAGCGCGCCAGCCCGGTTTGCGTCACGGCGTACCCGTTGGCCTCCAGCCATTCGTGGAGCAGGGCGATTTGCGTCGAACGCCCCACGCCGTCTGTCCCTTCGACGACAACTAACTTCCCGGGCAAGGCGGTTTTCTCGAATCCCGGAATATTGCCCCGGCCGTAGTATTGTATCTGTGTCATGGTGTCTCCACGTCAGGCTTCTGTTGCAGCGACCGGGTTGCGCATCTTGAGATAGCTCCCGTGCAGCCCCTCGCGCATCAAAGCCTCGCGCCACGGCGAGTAATTCGCTTTCAGCAAGCCTTTCAGGTGCGGCATCAGTAGCGTGCGCGCCTGTTGCTGCTGTTGCACCAGCGGTAGCGTAGCGTCAATGGTCGTCAGCCCGAATTCATCTACCATTTGCTCGTATTGACCGAGGATGCGTTTTTGAAATAGTCGGAACGATTCATAGGGATCGGGGCTGAGGCCGAGGTCCATGCCCGCTTCGTACCACTTGAGTTGAGGTCGGCCCACCATGATGCGTCGCAACGCTTCATCCAGCGGTACGTCGAAGTAGAAAGCCACAGTGGGCTGCACGGCAAAGCCATAGATGTCGCGCACCCAGGCGGCGTCAATCCCGCGTGCCCCATCGCGCGCGAAGGCCGTGTAGATGTAGCGGTCGGCCAGGACGATGGCCCCGGCCTTTAGCGCGGGGATCACCTCGCGCTCCATGCGGTCAGCGAGGTCGGCGGCGTGAATCAGGCTGAAGGTCAGGGGGGTGAGGAGTTGGGCGCGTTTGCCGCGCTGGGTGGTGCGGCGCACCAGGGGCGAGGAGTTCCACTCGGTGAAGACGACGAGATGTCCTTCGCTCACCAGCCATTTGTGCAGCAGGTCGAGTTGTGTGCTTTTGCCGGAGCCGTCAATGCCTTCGACGATGAAGAGTTTGCCCGGCAAGGGTGTGCCATCGGGTAAGGTCGCCATTGAACCTCCTTGTGCGCCGTTTGATAGTGAGTAGTATACGCCGAATCGAGTCATCTGCAAGCGACCGTGGGAAATGGCAGGTAAACCGATTGACAGCTTGAAATCAGGGTGCTAGAATCACATCATGATGGGGCGGTGGCGAAACGGCATACGCAGCAGACTTAAAATCTGCCTCCGCAAGGATTGTGGGTTCGATTCCCACCCGCCCCATAGTTCCCATATAAATCGGATTGCCTCAACTAAGGAGGAGCAAACATGAACCGTATGATGTGTGCGGTGCTTTGCGTTGTGGTTCTCTTACTGGCCGCTTGCGGCGGCCAACCGGGACAAAGCGCGCCGGCCGCCTCTGCGGCCGGAGACGCTGCTGCCGGCCAGAAGTTGTTCGAGCAAGCGACTATCGGCAAAAGCAGTGGCCCCGGATGCGTAACGTGCCATTCGGTCGAACCGGGCAAGACGCTCGTCGGGCCGACATTGGCCGGGATCGCTACCGATGCTGCCGGCGCGTTCACGGAAGAAGGGTACGGGGGGACTGCAAAGAACGCCGCCGATTGGCTCAAGGAACAGATCGTCAATCCTGAAGTTGACATGGTGGAAGGTTTTCCGGCAGGAGTCATGCCTAACAACTTCCAGACTGAACTCTCGCCGAAGGAACTCAACGATCTGGTTGCTTATCTCCTGACCCTTAAGTAAGCCTCTGTGCGCTCGTTGCAGCGGGCGCCGCGGCGAAGGTAGGGGATGAATGTAACGGATGCACGGTCTTGGGCATCCTACCTGAGAGAAATCAGGGAAAGGATCAATCACACATGAAGATTGCAGTTGTTACTGAGGACGGCGTGACCATCAGCCGGCATTTCGGCCGCGCGCCGTACTACGTTGTTCTGACCACCGAATACGGGAAGGTGATTGGTCGCGAACAGCGCGAGAAGGTCGCGCATGGCAAGGGCGAAGGCGGCCACGTGCATGTCGAGGGCGAAGCGCATGGTTTCGATGAGGCCTCCCGGAATACGCACGGACGCATGGCGGAGCCGATTCACGATTGCCAGGTGCTCCTGTCACGTGGGATGGGCCGGGGCGCGTTCCAGGGTCTGGAAGAGGCCGGCATCCAGCCGATCATCACGGATATCGCGGCCATTGATGAGGCCGTTGCCGCGTATCTTGCCGGGACGATTGAAAACCACACCGACAGCTTGCATTGATTCTTAACGAGCGCGCCTTTCTGATTTTTTCAGAAAGGGCGCGCTTTTGTTTTAAGCCGACTTTGTGGTTATAGCCGCGCTTCGTGGCCGCAGGCGCACGCATAGTCTGCGAGGACATCCTCGATCTTATCCAGGATGTGCGCATCCGGGGTATTCACTAAGCTGCCGGCGCGCACGCGTTCGTATTGTCCGGGGAGATATTGGCTCAACAGCGCCAACGGGATTGGGGCCGCGCGGAGATTGGCGAGAAGCCGTTGCAGCGCGGCCTGGACGGGCGGCGTGGGCCAATAATAGCGACAGCGGTCGCTCAGGCTATACTTGCGGGCAAATGCCTGAGCCGCGGCGTCGCCCGCGTAATACGGCTCCCAGTAGCGAGAATCGGCCAACATGGCGCTTTCGAGCGCAGTTTGCAGCCCGGAAAGGGCTACGTCGCTTCGTCCGCCCAGCCACTCCTTTTCGATCAGTTCCAGGGCGAAGACGGCCTCGCGAAACGCGAAGGTCAGCGCCGGGCCGACCTTCAAGATGGCGAAGTGATCAGTCACCATGCGGCTGAGCGCCGGGCAGGTTTGATAGTCGGTCGAGTGCGCTTCATAGACCAGCCGCGGGTAGTCCTCAATGAACCGCGAGATTTCCTGTGCCTTTTCGGGTTCATACTCGTGTATGACGGCGTCGCCGTATTCCACGCCGGGCTGCACCACGACGGCGATCACCCGTTCCCAGCCGCGCGCCAACCCGCGTTTCAAGAACTCCGCCTTTGTGACTTCAATCGTCTGCGCCACATCCCCGGCTGAACTCACCTCGATGCCGCTCTCGTGCCCTTTGATGCCACCGGGTGGGGGCACCTCCGTGCCGATCACATAGCGTGGCGCGGTCTGGCTCCCCGGCGTATCGGCCCACGCGTCTTCGGCCGCCTCCGCCAGCGCCGCCACACGCTCTGCGGCCAGGCAGATATCCGGCGCGCCTGCCGCTTCATCGTCGCCAAGCTTCATGCTGGCGTCGAGGTGTATTTTGGTATACCCGGCGCGCACGTAGGCGCGCACCAGTTCGCGGGCTTTCGCCATGGCCGTGGCCGCCGGCTCGGCCTGCCAGACGGACGGCCCCAGATGGTCGCCTCCCAGGATCAACCGTTCGAGGAGGAAATCACGCTCCCGCGCCAGATCGCGCACATATGCGACGAAATCGGCGGGGGTCATGCCGGTGTAGCCCCCGTATTGATTCACCTGGTTGCACGTGGCTTCGATCAGCAGCGGCGCGTCAGATTGATTGGCGCGCTGCATGGCAGCCGCAAGCACGTGGGGATGCGCCGAGCAGATGCTGTAAATGCCGAAGGGCGAACCGCGTCCCTGCGCCCGTACAATGACGTCGAGAAAACTGTGGTCGTTGTCGCGGTTTCGCATGTGCGCCTCCTCAGTGAGTTACGTTTCGGATGCAGGCCGATTACGCTTTAGCCAGCCTTATAAGAGTGATATACTTCTGCTCTTGATTATACCAGAGGTCGGAAAGGTCGGCTTTGCGTGAATCCTCGTCTGCTGGCTTCCATCTTCTATTTCTTCTATTTCGCGGCGGGCGGGGCGCTCGTCCCGTTCCTCACGCTCTATTATCAGGAAGTTGGCATGAGCACGCGGCAGATCGGTGTCCTGGCTGCCCTGCCGACCGTTACCGTCCTGGCCGCGGGGCCGTTTTGGGGCGTCGTCGCCGATGGGTTGCATCTGCACAAACGGCTTTTGCCGCTGCTGACGTTCGGCGTGATGGTCCCCGTGGCCGGGCTGATGTGGGCGCAGGGTTTTGGCACGCTGGCGATTCTGGTGTTGTTTTACGCGGCGCTGAACGCGTCCATCATCCCGCTGGCGGATAACTCGGTGTTGAACATGCTGGGAGACGCCCGCGCCGAATATGGGCGGTTGCGTATCTGGGGGGCCGTCGGTTTCGGCGCGTCGGCGTTCGGCGCGGGGGTGCTCGCCGAGCGGTTGGGTATACGTGCGATTATCGTGGTTTACATCGCGATGATGAGCATGGCGGCTATCGCGGCCACGCGGCTGCCCGCACCGCCGGTCGTGCCGCGCGGCCTTTTCGGGCGTAACCTCAAGGGTTTTGCCATGGATTCGCGCTGGCTGGCCTTCATGTTTGCGATGTTCCTGGCCGGCGTCTGTTTTTCGATCCTCAACAACTACTTCAGTCTCTACCTCAAAAGCATCGGCGCGGGCGAGGCATTGATCGGGTTGGGCGTCGCTGCCGCCGGTGTGAGCGAGTTGCCGGTCTTCTGGCTTTCGCCCCTGCTACTGCGTCGCTGGGGGCCGCGTCCCCTCGTGATGATTTCGTTGCTGATGTTCGCCGTCCGGGGGTGGGCCTATTCCCTGATTCAGGACCCGCGCTGGTCGGTGGCGGCCCAACTCCTGCACGGGCCGACCTTCTCGCTGATCTGGCTCTCCTCGGTGGTCTATGCCAGCGCGATCGCGCCGGCCGGTCTGGGCGCCAGCGCGCAGGCTGCGCTGGGGGCTATGTTCATGGGACTGGGCGCGGGCGCGGGGGCGTTGTTGGGCGCGTCGCTCTACAGCAACTTCGGGCCGGCGATGACGTTTCGGGCCACCTCGCTCGTGGCCTTGATCGGGCTGATTTTGTTCGCCTTGTCGGCGCGCCGGTCTCGCCGTCCGACTTGAGCGGTTCGCAACCTGCGATTGATGGCAAGGCGTCTGGAGGGTGAGATGGATGAAACGGTGTTTGACCTGATCCTGGGCAGCGGGCAAATAATTGACGGTACGGGCGCGCCCGCCCACCGGGCCGATATCGGCATTCGCGACGCGCGGATTACGGCGATTGGTGACCTGTCGGCGGCGCGCGCCGGTCTGCGCCGCGATGTTACGGGCATGGTGGTCGCGCCCGGCTTCATTGATGCCCACACGCACGATGATCTGGCCTTGCTGCATACGCCGGAGATGGCTTTCAAGGTGAGCCAGGGCGTGACCACCGTGGTTGTCGGTAACTGCGGCATCAGTCCCGCCCCGCTTGATCTGCAAGGCGCGTTGCCCCGACCGCTCGACCTTCTCGGCGACGCTGCATGGTTTCGGTTTCCGGCCTTCTCCGATTATCTTGCCGCCCTGGACGCCGACCCGCCCGCGGTGAATATGGCGGCGCTTGTCGGCCACACCACGCTGCGTGCCGGGGCCATGCCGCGCCTCGACCTCCCCGCGTCGTCAGACGAGTTGCGGCGAATGGTTACCCATTTGGAAGAAAGCTTGGTCGCGGGCGCGGCGGGGCTGTCCAGCGGTTTAGCCTATAGCACGGCTGCGGCTGCACCGGCGGCGGAGGTTGCAGCGTTGGCGAGGCTGGTCGCCCCACATAGCGGCGTCTATGCGACCCATCTGCGCGACGAGTCGGAGACGGTGATTGATGCAATGGAAGAAGCGTTGGGCATCGCGAATGAAGCCGGTATACCGATCATCTTCTCGCATCACAAGGTCGCGGGCCGGGCCAATTATGGCCGTTCTGTGGAGACTCTGGCGCTGTTGGAGCAAGCGGCTCGGCAACTATCCGTGGGCGCAGACGCCTATCCTTACACGGCGGGCGCGACCGAACTGAGCGCAGATCGCGTGGCGTGGGCCGACCGGGTGCTGGTCACTTTCTCGAAGGCCATGCCCGAAGCGGCCGGGCGTGATCTGATAGACGTAGCACGCGAGTTGGGCGTATCCGTGGATGAAGCCATCGCGCGGCTGCATCCGGCGGGCGCGATCTATTTCATCATGGATGAGGCCGATGTGCGGCGTATCCTCGCCTGGCCGGGCGTGATGATCGGCTCCGACAGCATCCCCGCGGACGCGCATCCCCACCCGCGTGTGTGGGGCGCGTTCCCGCGTTTCCTGGGGCGCTACAGCCGCGAGCTGGGCCTGCTTTCACTGGAGGAAGCCGTCAGACGGATGACCTCGCTGCCCGCGGCGCGCTTTGGCATGGTGGATCGGGGCACGCTCAAGGTAGGCGCATACGCCGATGTGGTGGTTTTCGACCCGCTAACCGTGGCCGACCGGGCCAACTATGAGTTCCCCGCACAGCCTGCCGTCGGCATCGTGCTGGTGTTGGTCAACGGGCGCGCAGTCTGGGCGGATGGACGGCCTACGGGTGCGCGCCCGGGGCGGGCGCTGCGCCGCACAAGTGATGGAGGATTAGAATGAGCCAGTTGCCCCCCGCCGTGCCGGGCATGTCTCTCTCTGATGTGGAGACTCCTGCCCTGCTGATTGATCTCGATGCGTTCGAGCGCAACGTGGCGTATCTGGCGACGCGCCTGAACGGGACGGGCGTGCGCTTGCGCCCTCACGCCAAGACGCACAAATCCGCCATCATTGCCCTGCGGCAAATGGCCGCCGGTGCGGTGGGCGTTTGCTGCCAGAAAGGCGCCGAGGCCGAAGCCCTGGTTTACGCGGGCGTGCCCGATGTGCTGGTGAGCAATCAGGTGGTCGGCCCGCGCAAGCTGACGCGGTTGGCGGCGCTGGCGCGTCAAGCGCGTGTCGGCGTCTGCGTGGATCACCCGCGCAACGTTGCTGATCTGGATGCGGCGGCGCGGGCGTTCGGTGTCCGGCTGGATGTGCTGGTCGAGGTCAACGTAGGGATGGATCGCTGCGGCGTTGAGCCCGGCGAGCCGGTGGTCGCGTTGGCGCAAGTGGTGGCTGCCTATCACAATCTGCGCTTTGCGGGTTTGCAGGCGTATCAGGGTTCGGCGCAGCACGTTCGGCGCTATGAAGACCGTCTGGCGGCGATTGACACAGCGGCGGAGCAAATCAAAGTGACGCTGAGACTTTTGGAACGCGCCGGGCTGACCGCGGAAACCGTGAGCGGCGGCGGCACGGGCAGCTTCGAGTTCGAGCTGCAAACGGGCGTCTGGAATGAACTGCAATGCGGGTCCTACGTCTTCATGGACGCCGACTATCTCAAGAACCTGCGCGCCGACGGCGCGCCCGGCAGCATCTTCGAGCCGAGTTTATTCATCCTGGCGACGGTGATGAGCCGGCCCGCGCCGGAACGCGCCATCGTGGATGTCGGGCTGAAATCACTCAGCGTGGATTCGGGGCTGCCCCACGTTGTGGGCATCGAGGGCGTCGCCTACGTCGGCGCGTCGGATGAGCACGGCAAGCTGGCGGTGCAAGGGGCGCCTGCGGAGGTGGAACTGGGACGTAAGCTGCGGTTGATCCCCGGCCACTGTGACCCGACGGTGAACCTGCACGATTGGTACGTCTGCTATCGCGGCGACTACGTGGAGGCCGTCTGGCCGATCACGGCGCGCGGAGCCGTGACATAAGGTCCGGCCGCATATTGGTAGCATAGCCCGTCGTGGGCGTCGGCTACTTAACGCAAAAGGGTGGGTACCATAGAGAAGGTCACCCACCCTGTCCGATTCCAGAGGCGACGGCCGGATTTGAACCGGCGATCGGGGTTTTGCAGACCCCTGCCTTGCCACTTGGCTACGTCGCCGCACAGGCGAGATAATACCCGAAAACGGAGAGGTTGTCAAGGTAATGCCGACAACCTTGCAGAAGGGATAACGATTGATGACCATGCGCACCGCGCGCTGCGCCGAATGCGGCGTAGAATTTATTTTGCCTCCGGCGGATGAGGCTGAGGAAATCCAAACTGCACGTTGCCCCATGTGTCGTCGCCTCGCGCCCGCGTTTGGGAAGGAACGCGGGATCGTTAAGTGGTTCAATCGCGCCCGCGCCTATGGCTTCATCACCCCGGTTGAAGGCTCCGATCTGTTCTTGCATCAATCGGGGATGGCCGAGGGTCAACCGCTGCCCCGCGCCGGCCAACTGGTTGAATTTGCGCGCACAACCGGCGCGCGTGGCGTGCAGGCTGTTGAGGTGATGGTGCTGGAAGGGGATTCTTCGCCTGTGTAGTTTAGCCCCTTGTGGGCGTAACCGGCGACGCCCACAAGGGGCTAAACTACACAGGCGGCTTTGGGGCGGGCAGTAGACCGACTTCCAGCAAACGGGTATAGAGCATGATGTCGGGACGGCAGACTTCCCGGATGTGCGCCATGAGCGCCGCGTTTTGGCGGATGTCCTGCTTACCTCCGGGGTTGGGGCTGCGATTAACTGAACTGATTTTCAACGGCTTGCCGAAGACGCGACTGAAATCATCGGCCAGCGCGCCCATGTTTTCCATCGAGCCGACCAGCGCGAATTGCCGCAGATTTTCGACGGCCTCTGTCACGTAAGGCTCGAAGTCGCGCACTGACGCGTCATCCGGCATGTTGGAGAAATACCACAGATAGGCCCTGCCGCTGACGACCCCTGCGTCTGAACGCAGGTATTCCTCGATCTCCATCTTCGTCTTCGACCACGCCTCGGTCTTGTAGCGGTCATAAACGTAGCCCGAAGTCCAACGTTCGACCGGATCGCGCAACACCGTGACGAAACTCCAGCGGTCGCGGAAGGTTTCCACCAGCCTGGGACGGCAGGGCACGTGCCCTCCGGCATACTTATAGCGGCCCGTCGCCAGGATGTATGCCAGCACATCCTCACGCACCTGCGTCATAGACTCTGACGTAGCTTCCGCCGCCTTGCCGCTTGCTTCGAGGTCCATGTAAAAGTTGGGCAGCAAGAGTTGGTCTAGCGGGCTGTAGTGATTCCGCAGCGCGCTGACCAGCGCCGTGCCCGCACACTTCGGCACGTGACAGAAGCAGATTTTTGGAATCTGCTCCAGGCGCTGCTGGCGTATCTGCCGGATATTCTGCTTTAGACCCGCGACCTTAATCATGGGCTTCCTCGGATTGATCTGGTTTGCGCTATTGTAGCAGAGATTCGCGTCGTGAGTGCTTTCAGCGGATCACGATGCCAACTCTTCGATGAGCGCATCGTACCGCGGCCCCACGTGCGCCCAATCGAAGCGCGCGACGTGCGCGCGCAACGCAGGCGGCGCGACGGGGTCGGCCAGGGCGGCGCGCAACCTTTCCAGCAACTCGTCGAAATCCCGATAAAGACACCGTTCGTGCGCCTCTGCTGGCAGAAGTTCGGGATAGCTGAGCCGGTTGGGTAGCACGGGCAGACATCCGCAGTAGATCGCCTCGACGATGCTGACGCCGAAGAACTCATGGATCGCCGTGCTTAGCACGATATCAGCCTGCCAGAGCAGGCGGGCGTACTCCGCCTCCGATTCTGCATAGCCATAGTGAGTCAGCCGCGTGCCCAAACGGGCGCGTGCTTCCTCGAACTCGGCGGGTTGTACCCGAAAACTTTCACCGGCCAGCGCCACGCGAAACGCGCGCCCTTCCTCGGCCAGCGCATACAGCGCCCGCAGCATCGTCCCCGGGTCCTTATCATACTCCCACCGCTGATTCCACAAAATCACCGGCCCTGTTTCCTGGTCTACGTGTTTCCTTGTTTCCTGCCCGTATTTTTCCAGGTTACACCCCACCGGCAACACCGAGGATTTTCCGCGCGCCGCTTCGACCGTCTCCAGATGCGTGTAATCGGGGAAGTGCTTCAACAGGCGAGGGAGTTCATCGAACCACGCCTCCCGGTGATAGGCAGAATTAAAAAACACGCGGTCGGCGGCCAGCATCGAGAGGTGCTGAATCATGCCGTAGGTCAGGTCGCGTTTGGCGCCGGGCGGCGGTGGATAGGTAAGCTGGTTCTCGTGCATGTAGAGCGCAGTCGGGGTGGGGCCAACCTCCCGGTGCAGTAACCCCAAAAACGCCGGCAAGTTGACCATGCTGGTCGCCAGAATAACATCGGGGGGCGCGCCCTCGCGTAAGAGACGGCGCGCCTGTTCGACGAGTTCTATCGGCCCGCCTTGCATTCGCCATTTCCAGAACTGCCCGGCCAGGCTGAGGATATGAATCTCGTGCCGGCTGGCGGCCGCGTAGCCTTCTGCCCACGTGCGGTGTGAGCCGGTATGATAGGGATTGAGGAGCCAGATGCGTCGTCGCGCTGCGTTCATCGCTGGATGATAGCACGAGAGCCGGTTCCGGTGAAGCTGCCGTGCGTGCGGAAAGCATGTTCGTCTTGGGAGTCCTGGGCGCTTGATGGTAAGCTACCAGTTATCCCTGTTCGAGATCGAGGCGACGCCCTTATGAAATCTTTCTCCGGACTGACCGGCGCGCCCGGCCGCGCCTTGGCTTGGCTGTTGGAACTCAATCGGCCCGTGCCCGAGCGGACGGCGGAAGAGATTGACGCCGAGCGCGACCGCAATTATCGTTGGAACTTCGGCGTTAATCTGCTGGACGGCCTTTTCTTCTGGCCCAGCGTGGCGTTCATTTCTTCGGCGACTATTTTGCCGCTTTACGTCAGCAAGCTGACGCCCAGCCCGCTGGCCCTGGGTTTTCTGGCCGTGCTGGCGCAAAGCGCCTGGTTTCTGCCGCAGCTCTTCACCGCAAACGCCATTGAGCAGTTAGCGCGCAAGAAGCCGGTGCCGGTCAACCTGGGGCTGATCCTGGAGCGGCTTCCCATCTTTATCCTGGTGGTTTCAACGTTTTTCGCCCTCAAGTCGCCCGCGCTGGCATTGGCGCTCTTCTTTATCGGTTATGCCTGGTATGGATTGGGCGCGGGCGTGGTCGCCACCGGCTGGCAAGACTTACTGGCGCGCATGTTTCCGGTGAAACGCCGTGGAAGCTTCTTCGGGCTGGTGATGTTTTTGGGGGCGGGCCTCGGCGCGCTGGGGGCGGGGGTCAGCACATGGCTGCTGAGGGCTTATCCTTTTGCCCTCAGTTTCACCTATTGTTTCTTGATCGCCTTCATCCTCACGATGCTCAGTTGGAGTTTTCTCGCGCTGGCTCGTGAGCCTGTTGAGCGTAGCCATACGGAACCCGTGAGCACACGCGTCTATTTTGCCAGCCTGCCGGAACTGATCAAGCGCGACGCCAACTATCGTCGTTTCCTCATTGCCCGCATGTTGATGACGTTCGGCGCAATGGGTATGGGCTTTCTGACGGTGGCGGCGATTCAGCGCGGGGGTACGCCGGATAGTCAGGCGGGGATTTACACGGCGGTCTTGCTGGCCGGACAGACGATAGCCAATCTGGCCTTTGGGATGTTGGCCGACCGTAAGGGCCACAAGCTCTCGCTGGAAATCGGCGCGTTTGCGGCATTCCTCGGCTTCCTCATGGCGTGGCTTGCGCAAGCGCCGTGGTGGTACTACGGTGCGTTTTTTCTTCTGGGTATCGCATCAGGCGCGACCCTGGTCTCCGGGATTCTGGTGGTGATGGAGTTCAGTGCGCCCGAGAAGCGACCTACCTACGTCGGGATTGCCAACACCGGGGTGGGGCTGGCCGGCATCGTGGCGCCGCTGATCGGCGCGGGGCTGGCGACGCTGGGCTACAACCCCTTGTTTGCCGCCTCCGCCCTGTTGAGCTTGTTTGCAGCAGTCTTGTTTCGCTGGTGGGTGAAAGAGCCGCGTTTGTCTGTCACCATGTAATCACGCGGAGACGCGGAGAACGCGGAGAAAACCGTCAAAAAAAATATACGCGGTAGACGCGTCGCCGCGGGACACATAAGATTCTTACAAA
>JBBQRS010000078.1:0-22690 GCA_038214535.1 Anaerolineae bacterium | reverse complement strand
AGCGTGTAGTTGATTTGGCTGACCAGCAAATACTGGCAGTAGTCCAAACGAGTCACGGGTTGGCTTGTCGGTCTCATGCGGCCTACCTTACCCGCCAACGCTCGTACTGTCAACCAATTACTGGTTTTGCGTAAGTCCTAGCTTACTCGAACTTTCCAGATGAGGTAGGTGAGTACGTACAAAGGATCAAAGCCGAGTGGCTGCGAGTATTTGCGGATGCCACGCCAACTCCAAGGGGCGAGCCGTCGGGAAATACGGAGCGCAGTCAGAAAGAGGCCCCATATCCGGACACGGGCGCTGATGGGCCAGCGGCGGAGATCACCAAGGTGCAGGATCTAGATTCACTTCGAAGGGATAAAGCGCAGAACGCTGAAGAACGAAATGGTGGTGTTACGGAGGCAACTCAGGTTGCTCATTCGTTTTCCGAAACAGAACAGCCGGCACAGCACGAGGAGCTTGAGTCCAACAACTCGGGCTTGCCCGCGACAAAGGATGTCAGGAAACACTACAAGGACTATTCGCACAATACCGCTCTGCTAATCCTCAGCCGCTTGCCGAAGGCGAAGCAATTGGTTGATGCCGAGGGAGTCTCCTGGGGGAGCGCACTTGCACAGCTAACAGAGAAAAGTGCAGGAACCATAAATCACTATCTCAATGCGCTAAAGTTGGCCGGACTCGACAGTTGGGCCAACGTCCCATTGCCGGCGAGACCAAGACGGGCCAAGCAAGACTAGGCGCTATCGCATTTTTCAAGCTGTCTGTTCCAGTCTTGTGGCCCTTAACTGACTTGCTCGTTGACCCTCGATATCGTCTGAGCCGCGCGAAACCCCAACGCGCAATGGCAGCCAGTGACCACGAACTTCTATTCCTCCGCATTTGTCATTCGCTCAGCACCACACTCCGTTCCCTTCCAAATGCCAACTGACTATGATCTATGAGTCGAGTTTGCACCTCGATCTGTGAACATCTTATGTAGCTATTCTCCCTAGCACTTTCCCACGCACTCCCTCGCAGTTTGCCACTCTATCGATCCGAGAATCGCCAAATCTGCTGTCCCTCCCACGCAAAAACGGTCTGGCGGCCCTAGTACCCACTTTGTTACAGTATCTCCTAACATGAAAGGAGTTAGCTCATGCCGCGGGTAGTAGTCACATTGGGGCGGGACGAATTTGGGGCGCTGATAGAACTGGCAACTCATGAGTTGCGAACACCTCAGGATCAGCTGCGGTTGCTCACGCGCGAAGCACTCGTGCGGCGCGGGAAACTGCGGACGGAACCAGAAGGAATGGATCAAACGACGTGGAAGCGGACCAACGATCATGGAGAGGAGCATGGCTGATATGCCCGAACGAACTTCGAGCAACGCGCTGAGCCCGGACATAGGGAAAATTTTGGCGCGTATCTATCTGAGAATACTCGAACATGCACAAGAAGTGGAATCCACTGAAAAAGCATATGCCGCTCCCTCGGACCTGGCGGGACCTGGAGCGGCACATGGGAGCGATCTGAATGACCACTCAACCTGATTCTACCACCAACCCGAACGCCGTGCAAGCATCTGCGCAGCTTTCCCCGCACCATCGGGAGATGCTGCGCACCGCTTCGGCCATCAGCGACGCGGTCATCGCCGCGCGCGGGTATCGCACTATCACGGACAAGACTGAGCTGGGCGCGCTTGGCTTCGCCTCTGCCCAATGCCGTGCAGGGCTCGTGATTCCCCTGCACGGCGTGAACGGCAGCAACGGCGTCTATGTCCTGCGTCCGGATGCCCCGCGCTCACTGGACGACAAGCGCAAAGGCAAGTTGGCGGACGGCACCTATCCGCAGAAGGTCCTCAAGTACGAGTACCCCAAAGGCCAACAGACGCATCTGGACGTACCGCCGGCATGCCGTCCCAACATCGGGAACCCGGCCGTCCCACTCTGGATCACGGAGGGCCAGAAGAAGGCCGATGCCTTGGCTTCACAGGACTTATGTGCCCTCGCCCTTCTGGGCGTCTGGAACTGGCGGGGTAGGAACGATCTCGGCGGCCTGACGGCGCTGGCGGACTGGGACTCTGTTGCACTGAATGATCGCGAGGTGCGCATCGTCTTCGACTCCGATCTGACGCGCAACCCGCAAGTGCAAAATGCTCTGGGCCGCCTGAAGAAATTCCTCGCGAACAAGGGCGCCCACGTCACCGTCGTCTACCTGCCACCGACTCCGGACGGATCCAAACAGGGTGTGGACGACTTCTTCGCAGCCGGGCACACGCGGCCAGACTTGGAGGCGCTGGTTGAAGCACCCCGGCCGGCGCCTCAGCCCGTCGCGCCGCTCGTCGAACTGCTCGACGCGGCGCCAGGGACCATCAGCAAGCCGCTGACACTGCTTGAAGGGCACGCCTTCGCGGCCGCCTGGCTACACGCGCGTGTCACGATCACGGAATCCTTGAATAGGGCCGGCGAGGTCACCCGTCACAATCCGCCTATCGTGAAAACCGAGCGCCGGCTGTTCGTGGTCCGCGATGATGGGCGCGTCTTTGGAGACGGTGGGGATGCTGGACTCGACGACCTCGGGGCTGAAGTACATCTGCCGGAGATCCCGCCGGGCGACAAACTGTGGAGCTCCCAAGGTCTCCAGACTTACCGGCGCGGAGAACGTCCAGACCCCGCCGATGTCTTCAACCGCACGGTCGAGGTCATCCTGACCTTCATCGACTTCAAGCATAGCCTCGCCGACCAGCGGACGATGGCGGAACTGGTGGCCTGCTACGTGCTGGCGACCTGGTTCCTGGACGCCTTCACCGTCATCGGCTTCCTGTGGCCTAACGGGGATCGCGGCTGTGGCAAGACCCAGCTGTTGGCTGTCGTCTGTGAGGTGGCCTACCTCGGTCAGGTCATCCTGGCCGGCGGCAGCTTCGCCAGCCTGCGCGACATGGCGGACTACGGGGCGACCATGGCCTTCGATGACGCCGAGAACCTGTCCGACCCGCGCAAGACCGATCCGGACAAGCGCGCCCTGCTGCTCGCCGGCAACCGCAAGGGCAACACCGTGCCGGTAAAAGAGCTAAGCGGTGACAAGACCTGGCGGACGCGCTACGTCAATACGTACTGCCCCCGGCTCTTCTCCGCGATTCAGGCGCCGGATGCCGTGCTGGCCTCGCGCAGTATTGTGATCCCGTTGATTCGCACGGCCGATCGCGCGAAAGCCAATGCCGATCCCCTGGAGTACGATCTCTGGCCCCACGACCGGCGCCGGCTGCTGGATGACCTGTGGGCGTTAGGCGTGGCCCATCTCGCGCAGCTCCCCGGCTACGCCCGCCGCGTGAGCGCGCGGGCCAACCTGATGGGCCGCAATCTGGAACCGTGGCGGCCCATCCTGGCCGTGGCGCTCTGGCTGGATGAGCATGGCGTGCCCGGTCTCTTCACCCGCCTGGAGCAACTCTCCCAGGCGTATCAGAACGAACGCCCGGACTTCGAGACCGGCGACCTGACGGTACCGGTCATCCGCGCCGTGTGTGCCAAGTGGGCCAACAGGGCCAACTGTGCCAAGTCGTGGGGTGATACCCTCTCCTGCACAGCCGCCGAACTGGTCGCGGAGATCGACCAGCTCATCAAGGACGATGAACTGCCCAACCTCACTGCTGGCTCAGTGAGTGCGCAGCGGGTAGGGGTGGTCTTGTCCAAGCGCCGCCTCAAGAAACCGCCGCGCTCCGGCGGCAAGGGTCCGCGGGTATGGGAGATCAGCGCGGCGGATCTACGCGACTGGTGTGTGAGTTACGGCGTGCCGGTCCCTGACGGGATGCCGGCTACCACCCCCGATGATGACGACGTAGCGACAGGGGCTAACCCAGATGATGCTGATCCTACGATGCCCTTATGGGCAACTGGTGATGACCCGACGAGAGATGATGTAGCCGATCCAGATGATGACGAGACGATGATTATAGATGATGCCGGCGCAACACCACCCTCACCACAGGTTGGCCCACTTGGCCCAACTTGGCACTTGGCCCAGGCTGACGAGGAGTACGAGGAGTTTGAGCTATGACGGCTGCCGAACTGCTCGCCAAGTTGGCACGCCTGGGCGTGATACTCAGCAACAACGCCGGCCGGCTCAAGGTCAGGGCCCCACAGGGAGTCCTGTCGGAAGAACTGCGCGACGCCTTGACCGAACACAAGCCGGCGCTGCTGGCCGCCCTCAAGCCGCAACCCGAAGCGGGCAGCGTCAGTCCTGAAGAACCGGCCGGCTTACAGGTCCCGCTGGCAGACATGGGCGCGTGGCTGGTCGAGAACGGCCTGCGGGTGGTCGGGGGTGACCCAGACTTATATGGTCACCCCTGGCGCCCACGCATCTTCCTGGCTCGGGGGCCCGACGATGCATCTGGCAACTGAGCGATGCATCCTGATGTGGAAGTGCCTGGGCCACAGGCGCGGTCCCTCATGGTCCGCGGCGTGTGACCCAGGCGATGCGAGCACAGGCTCAAAAACCCAGGCCGCGCTCCTTTTAGTTAAATCCAAGACCGCGCTCCTTGAGCGACACCCAGCGTTGATGCCCGATCACCAGATGATCCAGCACGTCGATCTTAAGCAGCTGGCCCGCCTCCACGAACTGCCGCGTGCAGGCCACATCCTCAGGGGAGGGCGTGGGGTCGCCGCTGGGGTGGTTGTGTACCACGATGAGCGCCACGCAGTTGAGGCGCACCGCCTCGCGGAACAACTCCCCGATGCGGATGGGGACGGTGTTGACCGAGCCGATGTAGACGGTGTGCACCTTGAGCACCTGGTTCTTGGTGTCGAGCAGGATCGTGCGGATCTGCTCCTGTTCGAGCGCCTGCATCTCCAGCATGACCAGGTTAGCGGCATCGGCCGGCGACTTGACCTGCGGGCGCTCGCCGGGCGCGGCGGTCAGCAGGCGACGCCCCAACTCGAAGGCGGCCTGCAACTGGGCGGCGCGGGCCTCCCCGATGCCCTTGACTTCGAGCAGTTCGGAGATGGGCAGGCGGGCCAGGCCGCTCAACCCGTGGTTATCGGCCAACAGACGCTGGGCGGTCTCCAGGTCGGGCAGGCCGGCGGCAACCGTGAGCAGTTCGGCCAGGCTGAGGGCCTGGGCGCCCTGCCAGATCAGGCGTTGGGCCGGGCGCTCGCTCGGCGGCAGTTCGCGCACGGTGGTCGCCTGGCGCGTGGGTGCGGGTTCGTAGATCGCCAGGCGGAATTGCTGCCCGGCGGCGGTGATGGACTTGACCGAGTTAGGACGCGTTGACACGACTCAGACTCCTTTCGGGAATGGGAGGAATGGACGGTACGACAGATCGGGTAGCAGGCAGACCAGGCTGCCAAGTCGCCAGACCCCTTGGTAACGGGTTCGGGCTTTGTGGAACGAAGGATCATCATGAAACAGGTTTTGTCAGACGGCTTGAAACGAGAGAAGGTAGACCCGAAGCAGCTGCGCCGCCAGCGCGGCAAGCGCCCCGCAACGCAGCAACGGCTCGACGCGGCGATCGCAGTCCTCGCCATCGATCATCCGATGACGGTGCGCCAGGTGTACTACCAACTGGTCGCCCGACAGGTCATCGAGAACAAACGCAGCAGCTACCAGGCCGTCAGCACGCTGCTGGTGGAAGCGCGCCGTAATGGCACGATCCCCTGGGCCTGGATCGAGGATCGCCTGCGCCGGCCGCGTGAGGTGGTGATGTGGCAGAATGTCCCGACCTTCGCCCGGGAGATGAAGCACTGGTACCGGCGTGACGTTTGGGCCACCCAGCCGCGCTATGTCGAGGTGTGGCTGGAGAAGGATGCCCTGAGCGGCATCTTCGAGGATGTGCTGGCGCCGTATGGCGTGACCCTCAACGTGGGGCGCGGCTACGATGGCTGGGATAGTATCTACAACGCCGCTAAGCGCTATGAGGGCTGGCCGGATGTCACGGTGTTGTACTTCGGGGACTTCGATCCGTCCGGTGAAGACATGGTGCGCAGCCTGCGCGAACGGTTGGCGTCCTTGTACTGCGATCCCGAATTGATCAAGTGCGCCTTGACGTTGGAAGATGTGCGGCGCTACCACCTGCCGCCGGACGTGACCAAGGGCAGCGACAGCCGACAGGCGGGTTTCGTCGCCAAGTACGGCGATATCGCGGTCGAACTGGATGCGCTCCCGGCAAGCGTGCTGCGGACCCGGCTTACGACGGAAGTCGAAGCGCGCCTGGATCTGGATGCCCTGAACGCTGTACGCGAACTGGAAGCAGCGGAACAAGCGCGCCTGGTGCAGGTAGTGGATGACATCGATGCGGTTTCTGAGCCCCCGGCGGGGCGCGTCTCACGTAGGCAGGTGGCGCCGCGACCACCGCCAACGGATGACCTGCTTGAGCTGTAGTGACCGCTGAGACGGTGGTAGGCTGACATGGAGGGCAGGGCGAAGAGGCCCTGCCCTGTCTCGCGTTGCAGTTAGCTGTGGTGACTACCTGGCGATCCAGCCGTCAATCCTTCCAGGCGTGGTAGCGTAGATCGATCCCCGCGGCCCGCTCACAATCGGGACAGCGCCCGTCGTAATCGGGATGGCTGTGCAGCGGCAGGCCGTGCTCGCATTGCAGCTCGCCGTAGCAGCCGGGCAGCGAGCCCGCACGGTGCGGGTATGCGCCGGCAGCGCAGCGGCAGGTGCGCTCAGGCTTGCGGCGGCCCGGGCGCCTGCGTTCGATCACGAGCGCATTGATGCGTTTCATGCCGCCGCCTCGCCGGGGCCGAGCAACTCCGCATAGGGGTTGCCGGTGAACAGGCGGGCCAACGGGGTGATGACGTACTCTCCCGATGCGTCCTGGTAGATCGCGGCCAGTACCGGCACGGGTTCACGAGTGAACTTGTCCTGGCATTCCACGACCGCGAGGTCGCGGTTATTAGCGGCCCGAATGATGGTGTCGAGGTTGGTCTGGTGTCCGATGGCGAGCGTCATGGCTCATTTCCTTTCTTGGCTTGTGGCGCCCCATCCCGGCGCCGCGTTGGCGTGGCTGCGCCGGATGGGGCAGACTGAGATGTAGATCAAGGCAGTGAATCGGGTATCAGAAGGGCTTGGCGCCGTTGAGGCTGCGAGAGCCGGCCCAACTGCGACGGGCCTGGAGCCACCGGCACAACACGGTGTAGCTGGCGAAGTCGGCGTGGCAGGTCGCCCCGTCGCCGAAGAACACCAGCAGGTCGCCGCGCTCCTGTTCGACCGGATACGCCACGGCGAGGATGAGGCCGACACGGCGCACATGGTCGGTAATGCCGCGCAGGTTGCGAGCATGCCGGATGGGTTTACCGGTATGACTGTAGATGCGAATCATGGGAAGCTCCTTCAGGCGATCTCACCGAAGCAGTGCAGGGCTGCCAGCTTGAGGGCTTCACCTCGGCGCTTGGCCCATTCCAACTGTGGCTCGGTGTAGCGGGTGAAGTATGCGGCGTCGGTATCGCCGGGTTGCAAGGCCAGGAAGCCCAACAGGGCGGCGACGGCGTGGTCGTCGTCGTAGGCGTACAGCGGCGACGGGTAGAAGTCGTCGCCGTCGAAGATCAGGTCGGGGCCGTCATAGAAGCGATAGGCCAGCCGGACGCGACCGCAGCCGGTACCGGCGTAGTACAGGTACAAGTGGAAGGCATCCGCGTGCCAGGTGCGTAACAGTTCCATGGGTTTCTCCTGGTGTGAGTGTGATCGGTCAGTCGGGGGTGGGATCGTGCGGGCACGCCTTGTGGCTGGCGGCGTGGGGGTTGCAGATCGGGCAGAGGCGCGGCGAGGCCTTCTGGCGCTTGAGTTCGCGTTCGAGCGCGCGGTCGCCGTCCCAGGTGCGGGCCACGCGCCACGGGATGCCTAACTCGGTGATGACCTGCATCAATCGCGCGCCCTGCCCCTTGCGGTGGCGGTCCAGGCGGCTGGCGAGGTCCGCGGTCGAGCCCAGGTAGTGCTGGGCATGCGAGAGCTTTTCGTCGAAGTGGATGAGGTAGACGGTCATGGTGTCCTCCTGTGAGTGTAGGTATCAGTTGCGATGCCACAATGCGCAGCTGTCTTCGGGCGAGAGCTTGACTGCGTTGCGCGGCAGGCTGGGCACGGGGATCGGGATGGACAGATCCGGGACGTGCTCCTCGCCCAGATAGCGGAAGACGGTCCAGTGACCCCATGTACCGGCGGGCTTGCGCCAGGCGACGTAGAGCTGGGGATGCTGTCCGACGCAGAAACGACATTGCACCAGTTCGGTGGCCGGGCCGTGGCTCAGACCGTCCTGGGTGAGGTAGAACTCCAGGCGCACGCCCTTACGGCGCGCCATGCGGAAACTGGATTGCAGCAGATTGGTGGACATGACAGACTCCTTCGTGCCCCCTGATCGGGGGGTTAACTGAAGAGCGGGAACCGTGTTGGCTCCCGCTCGGATGGATGGATCTCTGACAATGGTGACAATCAACAATCATGGGCCGCGGCGGTACTGGGGTGACGATTGTCCATTGTCATGCTTGTCACGGTTGCATGCTTGTCTCGATTGTTGTAGGTGGCTTGCCGGCGCCTCCTCACTCTGCCAGGCCGGCGCTGACGGCTTGCTCGTAGGCGTTAGCCTCCTCCGCGGTGACTTCGCCCGCGCCGTCGCACAGGTCGCACGGTTCACCCTGCACGTCGGCGGGCCAGCGCGCCAGGCCGCCCCACATGCCACAGGTTGCGCCCGGATAGAGCAACCCCGTACCACTGCATTGGGGACACGTTATATGGTCTGTGTCCGCGTCGGTCAGCGTGAAGCCGTAAGCGTCCGGCAACTCGGGATCGTTTGGACTGGGCACGCCATCCGCGCCGTCGCCCAGGTGCGCCACGAAGATGGCTTCGCCTTGCCGGGTCTTGCCATACAAGGCATAGCCGTTGACAACACTGACGATGGCCAGGCTTTCACGCAGAATCTCCACGGCGGCCTCCTTGTGAGTCGAGGGTGTAGGTCAGTACCTGCCCCGCGGCATGGCAGGTGATATGGACGGGATGCCGCCACTTGCGACGGGTGGGATGTGGGGCGAAGAGCAGGGCCAGGATGAATAGGAAGGACATGGTTTGCCTCCAGGACATGGAGCGGCCCGCCGGTGTGCGGGACACGGGCGGGCTGGGTGATGGGTCATTGAACACTGGACAACACGGGATCTAGAAGGGGATTACCTCCAGTTCGGCCAGCAGTTGCGGGTCGAGCCAGCTACAGCGGATATCTGCGCTGGCGTGGTCGAGATGCAGGCACTCCAGGGCGAGTTCGGCCTCGACAAGATTGGCGAAGGCGCGTTGCTGGAGCGTGGACTCATCCCCCACCGTCTGCTGTTGCCAGCAGATGACATAGGGGGCAGGACAGGGAGAGAGAGACATGACCGGACTCCTTGGGCGATAGGCGCGCACCGGTTGTTTGGGTCAGTCGGCGGGCGCGGGGTTAGGGCGGCGCATGGCCGCGACAATGGAAGTGAGCAGGAGACGCCCCTTGCCCGTGAGAGGGGAGGCCGTTGTTCAGGGGAGACGACTATTCCGGCAACGGCAAACCGGCTATCGTCAGCAGCCACTCGACGGCCTTCTGGGCCGCCGCGGCCGCTTCGGCGATGGCGTGGGCATCCCCCTGCATGCGCGTGCGCCAGAAGGCGAGATAGTTCGCCATATTGGGGAAGTCCGGGGCCGGCACGCCCACGATGACGCTCAGCATCGCGCTGCCCAGTTCCGCGATGAGTTCCTCCCAGGCGTAGACCGCATCGCCGAAGACGCCATAGGGACGCGCCAGGCGGCTCGCATGCCCGGTGGCGTGCACCAACTCGTGGAGCAGGGTGCCGTAGAAGCCCTCCGGGGTGGCGAAGGCCGGCCGCGGCGGTAGGGTGATGCTGTCTGCCGTAGGCCGGTAGAAGGCGCGCGCCCCTTCGTAGGTGATGGGGATGTTGGCGGCCTCGGCGATCTGCTCCGCCGTCTGCACGGGATCCCACTGGCGCCGCGGGGTCTCAGGGATACTAAGCCCGAAGCACTGGCCGACGTTGAAGACGGTGAAGGTCTTGAGCACCGAGCGCCACCGGTCATTGGCAGCCTCCTCGGCATCCTCGGCCGGCTCGCCTTCGACCACGCGCTTGTAGAACATGACGGTCAGGCCGTGTTCGCCTTTGTTGACGTGACCATCGAGGTCGGTCGCCTGCTTGTAGGTGAGCCACCAGTTGCTGGGGTAGCCGCCGCCCAGCGCGCCGGTCATGAGGGTCAGCACGTTGACGCCGCGATACGCCTTGCGGCTGACGAGGTTCTTGGGCAGGCCGAAGTCCGCCTGCCACGGCTTGCGCCACGGGGCCGTGCCCTTGGCGAGTTCCGCCAGCACCTGCTCGGTGACGCGCTGATAGACGTTCCTGGGTTGAGCATCCGCGGTAGGCTTGGGTTGCATGTGGTCCTCCTAAGTGAAAGATGAGATGGGAGACGTGAGAGGGGAACCGGGAGGTATGGGGAAACCAGTGAGCGGAGGGGCTACCTCCCGGTTTGAGGTGTTACACCGTTACGCCGGCTTCATGGGCGACAGCTTCCAGCGCCGCCGCGACCTGGACGAGGTTCGCGTCGGTGATCTCCGGGAAGCCGGCCTGCGCGGCCATTTCCGTCATGACATGCCAGTCGGGCCGGCCGTCGTCGCGCCGGAAGCAGGGATAGCGGGCCGCCAACGAAGCGGTGGCCGTGGCCCAGGCGGCCGTCTTGACGGTAGCTTTATGACCGTTGCTGCCTGGGGTGCCCGAAGAGGGCTGCGCGGATGCGTCTGCTTGCGCGTCTGTCGGCGCATGGGCCCTGCCTGCGCCGTTGCCACCGCTTGGCCGTCTGGTGACCGGACGCGGCAGGGTTTCCCGCGCGTCGCGGTTGAGCACGAAGATCGCGCCGGCTTCCGCGAGCGCCGCCTGCACCTGCTGACATTCAGCCAGCAAGGCCAGCGTCTGTTCGGCGGTGGCGCCCTCGCGCATAGTCAGGTTCCAACTGACGCCGTCGAGCACGAATTGGGTGAAGATGATCGTGCTGGCTTCGATGTGGCCTCGGATGGGTCGTTTAGGGGTCATGATGGGTTGCTCCTTTCTGGGAACGGGTGGATGGACTGCAAGGCGGGCGCCGGCATGATCGCCAACGCCCGCAGGGTCAAGGTGTACAAGCTATATCGCGCCATATAGGTTAGCTACAGGCGCGGCAAGGATCGCCGGGAAGGCGTAAAAAAGGGGCCTTACTGCGGCGATAGGTGGTAGAGCACCACAAGGCCGCAGCACGGCCTCCTGGCGCGGTTTGGCCGGGTCAGCGCCGCTGGGGCACCGGCTTGAGTGCGCGGCGTTGGAGCCGGAAGAGCAACAAGTCAGCGGGCATCCGGAGTTCCTTGAGCGCTGTCCAGGGCTCGGCCTGCCGCACGCCCAGAGCAAAGAGGCAGTCACGAGCGACGTGGGTTACGGCGAGGAAGAGGCATAGCTCGGGGTAGTCCAGGACATCGCCTGGGGTGATGCCGTGCAGGGGTGAACAGGGCGTAGCCTCCCGCCGAACATCATTGGCGATCTGTCGGGCGCGCGACAGGGCGAGGCGCCGAAGTTGTTCTGGGTTCATACGCGCCTCCCTACAGCCGCCGGATGGCCTGGATGAAGGCGAGGTCATCCCCGCTCTTGCGCATGTGTGCGGCCAGCAGATGGAGCGCCTCATGGAAACGCGTGTAGCACTGGCCCGGGGTATCACCGAAGTAGCTGATACCATCCGAGTCGGTGAGTACCCACTCCTGATAGACGGCATCCCATTCCGCGTCGCCGGCGCTGGGGAATGCCACGATAGGTTCGGTGTAGGTAACGGTTGACATGTTGATTCTCCTGAGATGTGTGTTGGACTGACAGATGTTGACGCGAGTATGGAGCTGGGCGTGAATGACCTCCTTTCGGGAGACGCGCAGCAGCCGAGTGGCGGATGGTAGGGAGTCGGTGCAGCCGGCGAATGTAGCTATGGTCAGACCGACCCCCCAGGTTCACTTTTGACCGGCGGGACCTCCTACTATGAGGGGCGCGCAAATTTTGGGGCTTAGGCGGGGGCTTTGCGCGCTGATGGGCAGCGCGGATGCGGGAGAAGCGCGTCGGAGCGCAGGCCGCGGGGCGTAGGTGTGTTACCGCATACGGATGTGCAAGTAAAAAGAGGAGGCGCTTCGGGTGTGTAGGGAACCGGCTATTCGAACGCTGGCTGAACAGTGGCTCGCAAACGAAGCAGGCATAGCACCTGCTTTCTGGGGATGCGTGGCAACCGGGCGCGGGGCCTGGGGAGTTGGTGCGGTAAGCTGATGTGGCTATGACCGGGCGGATTCCCCCGGGAGGTCACTTTGACGGTCGGGGTATCCCTATATGGCATGAGGGCCTCGCAAAGCTGTAGGGGTTGGGAGGGGGTTTTGGGGCGCTGTTGGCGGTCGCGGCCATGGAAAAGGTGGCGCACATCTTGCAAGGACTGCCGCAGGACTGGGCAGTGAGTGAGTGCATGGAAAACGCGGCTACGAGCGGCATCGAGTGGGCGCTGCGGCTCGTGGATAGACAGGGTCAGTGGTGCGGCGCGGTCATGGTGGACTGCAGCAATGAGGAGATTGCGGCGGGATGAGGTAACTGCGGATGGGAAGAAACGCACGAGGTGCGGGCGTTACAGCATACGGATGCGCAAATCGCGGGTAACGGGGGGGGCACGAGCGCTTCTTCGAAAGTTGCCGCGCTTGTCAACGCACGTTGCTTATGCTAGACTACGCAGGGTTCGGAATCGAGCTTACCAAAAGAAGTACCCCGCAGCGGTACGAACGCCCGGGGCTTGGCCAAGGCAATGGGGTACCTTGACGGAAGCAGTGTAATCCAGAGAGCCGCCCCGGTCAAACCGTGAGGCGGCTTTTTTGTTTCGTATCGAAGTCACTTCACCATAGACTATGAGATGATCTGCCCATCGAATTCAAGCGCAGGTCGCATCACATTGACGGTTGTCTGCCTGAATCACCAGTTGGGCAGCCATTTCATGCCGATTGAGGAGAATTCGCCAGCCTGTTGCCGTAGTGGCAACAGGCTGGTTCTATTCTGAAGACAGCAAATCGGACTGTAAGCAACCGCGTACCGTCCGGGCAGAAAGAGAGATTGGCAATGAGTCGCGCGGCGGACAAAACGCAACGTCTGCTTCAAATCGAACAACTCCTTTGGGCGCATCCCGCAGGACTCACGCGTGCTGAGATCGCCCGCAGGCTGGGCGTCAACCGCTCCACCATCACGAAGTACCTTGCCGCTGATGATCTTCCTCCCAGCATCTATGAGGATGACCTTGACGGCAACAAGCTCAAAGTGGATCGAGCGGCCGACCTGACACACGTCTCTTTCAGCCTGCACGAGATCATGGCGATTCACCTGGCGACCCGCCTGTTGGCCACGCGAACGGATCGCCAGAATCCACACGCAGCCTCTGCATTGCGTAAGTTGGGGCGGGCATTACAGCGGCTCGACCGCAACGTGAGCACACATCTGCTGCGGTCGGCGGATATGATGGACGAAGCGGCACGCTATCGCGACCCTGGCTATCTCCGTGTGCTGGAGACCCTGACCGAGGCGTGGTCGGCAGGACGCAAAGTCCAGCTTGCTTACCGCTCCGCCAATGGGGAGATTCACGAGTATCTTCTTGCCTCCTACTTCATTGAGCCGTATGCGGTTGGCCAGACTGCACACGTCATCGGTTGGTGCGAACCTGCGGGGGCGCTGCGCACGCTGAAGATCGAGCGCATTGGCGCCGCCATGATGACCCATGATCGTTACGAGATCCCTGAAGACTTCGACTCGATTGCGCTTCTACGGGATGCCTGGGGCATCTGGTATACCGACACGAAGCCGGTAGAAGTGATCCTGCGTTTCCATCCGCGCGTGGCCGAACGGGTCTGCGAGACGCGCTGGCACGCGTCGCAGCGGGTCGAAGAGGGGTCAGACGGCTATATCACCTGGCGCGGGTGGATTGCCGAGCCGCGCGAAATGCTCAACTGGATCCGCGGCTGGGGCGCGGACTGCGAGGTTATCGCGCCGGAATCCGTACGCACGACGCTGCGCGCCGAGGCGCGGCGACTGGCGGAGTTATATGCTTGCAATGATGAGGAGGGAAAATGAGCGCCGCACCAATATATCAACAGTTATGGGCAAAATCAGACCGCAAGACCGGTCAGACACACCCGCTGATCTGTCATCTTCTTGACGTGGCGCACGTTATGCTTGCGCTATGGAACGAAGTTCTCACCGACAGTATGCGCGCGCAATTTGCCACTACGTTACAGATGGATCGCGACACCACGGGGCAATTGCTGGGGTTTTGGGCTGCGTTGCATGATCTGGGCAAGGCAAGCCCGGCCTTTCAGCGTCAAGTTGCCGCGCAAGAGCGCCTGTTGAGCGACCAGGGACTCAATTTCCCTAAAGTCTTCTCTCAGGAATATAGCCCGCATGGGATAATCTCTGCCTGGGCGCTGGAACGCTTATTGCAGAGCGAAACGGGCTTACCGCCGCGACCGGCCAAGCGGATCGCGCTGGCGCTCGGCGGCCACCACGGCGCCTGGCCGGCTCCGGGCGCTACGGTTCGCCTCAAGCAGGATGCACTGGGTGATTCGGCCTGGGATGACGTTCGGCGGGAAATCCTTCACGTGTTGATAGATGTGCTGCAACCACCTGCGCTCACCGGTTGGGTTACCGATCGCAGCGACGAAAATACGTTCATTACGCTATTTTCGGGCCTGACATCCGTGGCCGATTGGATTGGCTCCATGGAGGAGTATTTTCCTTATGTTTCGCCGCCCATTGACCTGGTACATTATGCTGAGCAGGCTGTAATTCAGGCCCATGCCGCGCTGACGACCCTGGGATGGACAGGTTGGCAACCCCCGCAAACGGCGCTACGGTTTGAGGAGTTGTTCCCCGCCATTTCACATCCCAACGCAATGCAAGAAGCGATCGTGGATCTGGCCGGCAAGTTGAGCGGTCCGGCGCTGGTATTAATCGAAGCGCCCACCGGCACGGGCAAGACGGAGGCCGCGTTGTTTCTGGCCGATACCTGGGCGCATGCTGAGCAACAACGCGGGCTATATGTGGCGATGCCCACGATGGCAACCAGCAACCAGATGCACGGGCGCGTGGCAGATGCACTTTGCCTGCGTTACGGTTCAGATGCTGTCAAACCTTTATTGGTGCACAGCCAGGCGCGCTGGATGACTGAAGCGCCGCCTCCCGCGCTCACTTCCGATGATGAACGCGAAGGCGCTTCCACTCGCTCGATGGCCTGGTTCCTGCCGCGTAAACGGAGCCTGCTGGCTCCGTTTGGTGTGGGGACGGTGGATCAATCACTACTGAGCGTATTGCAAACCCGCCATTTTTTCGTGCGCTTGTTCGGTCTGAGCCATAAGACGGTGATTTTCGATGAAGTACATGCTTACGACACGTATATGTCCACTTTGTTCCAACGCCTGCTGACCTGGCTGCGGGCGGTGGATGCATCCGTGGTGTTGCTCTCCGCCACTTTACCCGAGCAAACGCGCCGCGAACTGGTGAAGGCCTATGCCGGCGATGCGTTGGATGTCCCGGCGGACTATCCGGCGATTACCTGGGCAACCAGCGGGCAAACCGGGGTTATCCCGTTGCCGATCACGGAAAGCCGAACGTTGAGACTGGGTTGGATTACGCGTGACGCCGATGAGATCGTCGCCAGGTTAGCGGAGGCGTTGCGTGAGGGCGGTTGCGCCGCGGTAATTTGCAACACAGTGGCGCGCGCACAGGAGGTGTATCGGGCTGTATCTGCCGCGGCGCTGGTAGGTCCCGAAGATGTGACGCTATTCCATGCACGCACTCCGTTTGCATGGCGCGAACAAATCGAGCGGGAAGTGCTGAGCCGATTCGGTAAGGCGGGCCAGCGCCCACACAAAGCCATTGTCATCGCCACACAAGTGATCGAACAAAGCCTGGATCTGGATTTCGATGTCATGATCAGCGATCTCGCGCCGGTGGACTTGCTATTGCAGCGCGTCGGCAGGCTGCATCGGCATGCACGGGCCTCTCGTCCGGCCCCGCTGACAGTACCGCTCTTGTGGGTGGCCGTTGATGCCGGCGCTGAGTTTCCCGAATTCGGCAACGATGCCTATGTTTACGAGCCATATGTGCTTCTGCGCACGTCGCTCACTTTGCAGGATCGGGATCACCTGACTTTGCCACAGGATACGGCCGGCTTGATTGGAGCTGTATATAGTGATGGCGGAGATGAGAGCCTATCGCCTGCGTGGCAGGAAAAATTGGCAGCGGCCCGACGGAAAATGCAACGAGACGACGAGGAAGCGGTGTTCGATGCGCGCAACCGGCTCATTCTGCCGCCTAATGACGAAAGATTACTGGCCGGAGCGAATGCCGATCTGGAGGAAGATTCGCCTGCCATCAACGCCGCCTTCCAAGCACTCACCCGTTTGGGCGAGCCGGGCATATCGTTGGTGTGCCTGCATGAGGTCGGCGGTGACTTGAACACCGAGCCGGATGGCGCAGGTCAACGCGTTGTGCTGACGCATATGCCGGACGCCGAACTCACCGGGCACCTAGCGCGACATACGGTTTCGGTGGCCCATCGCGGCGTGTTCAACCATTTCCAGGCGCAAGAGCCGCCGCAGAAGTGGGGCAAACACCCATTGCTGCGTGATCATCGCGTTGTAATATTCCGGGACGGGCTATATACGTCGCCGGATACCAGGTACACTTTGCGTTTGAGTCGCGAATTTGGTCTGGAGGTTCTAAAGGAGTAGCCAATGGTCGCCACTATTGATTCGACGTTCGCCACTGGAATATGCAAAGAGGAGACGCTATGACTGCAACGTTCGATCTCATCCATGAGCCGTGGATCCCCTGCGTAGAGCAAGACGGCCACCCCGTCGAGCTGGGGTTGCGCGAGGCCCTGACTCGCGCGCACGAACTGCGCGAAGTGGGGGGCGATTCCCCCCTGGTGACGGCCGCGTTATATCGGCTGCTGCTCGCGATTTTGCACCGCGTCTTCGGGCCGGCCGGCTACGATGCCTGGGCGGACCTCTGGAGCGCAGGTCGTTTCGATCCCGACGCGTTGGATGCCTACTTCACGCAATGGCAGGAGCGCTTCGATCTGTTTCATCCAACGCGGCCTTTCTATCAGGCCGCCGATGCGCGTGTCAAACCCAAGTCCCTCACCAGCCTGGTTCACGACGTGGCTTCAGGCAATAATGCCACCCTCTTCGATCATCATACGGATGCGAGCGGGTTGACCCTTGAACCGGCCCAGGCCGCGCGCGCCCTGATCGCTTTGCAGGCATTTGGGTTGGCAGGATTAAGCGGCTTGCCCCAGAAGTTTACCGACGCGCCCTGCGCACGCGGTATCGTCTTTCTGGTTCAGGGCGACACGCTCGCCGAGACGCTGTTGCTCAATATGATCCGCTACGACGCCAATCATCCCTTGCCGCGACGTCCCGATGACCGGCCAGCCTGGGAGATGGATGACCCATTTCAGGATGAGCGGATGACGCCACGCGGATATCTGGACTATCTCACCTGGCAAGGCCGGCGCATTCTCCTGCTACCGGAAGGCGATAACGAAGGTGCTTTGCTGATTCACAGTATGACGCTGGCTCCGGGGTTGAGACTTGCAGAGGGGATTGCTGACCCGATGAAGCCTTATCGGCGGGATGAAAAACGCGGCTTGCTGCCGCTGCGCTTCAACGAGAACCGCGCTCTGTGGCGTGACAGCGCCACGTTGTTTCAACTAGACTCGGCTGAATCGCATACGCCGCGCGCGTTTGCCTGGTTGGCCGAGTTGATGAACGAAGGCCTTTTGTCTCCCAACGCCAGGAGTACACTCGCGCTGGGGATGGCTAATGACCAGGCAAAAGTGGAGTTCTATCGGACGGAACACTTGCCGCTGCCGCTCGCTTACTTGCAAGATCAACAACTGCTTAACACCTTGCGCGACGATGTCCTGGGCGTAGCTGAAAACGTCGCACGCCAGCTCTGGGGCGCGGCCCGTACGATGGCAACCTTCACCCTGACGCCGGAAGCCGATGACGAATCGGTCCATCAGCCTGCGCCGGAAGACCTGAGCCGCGTCATGGCGCCGTGGGGCATCGAACGCCGCTACTGGTCACGGTTGGAAGTACCCTTCAGGCTGGCGTTGGAGAGTTTACCCCTGCGCCACGCTGAAACCCTGCTCGAATGGCAACAGGTCCTCCGGCGCATAGCCTGGGATGCGTTTGATGCAGTTGCCCGGGATGTTGAAACTGACCCGCGCGCGCTGAAGGCCGCGGTGCGCGGACGCGAACAACTGGCCCTCGGGCTATCGAAGGCCCTGCCGGCCTGACACAATCAGCAAGGAGGATCGTATGTCTCAAGCACACCCCTTCATCACCTACCTGGAAAGCTTGCGCGATAACCGCGGCGCGCTGGCGGCTCTGCGGCGCGGGCTGGGCCAACCGCCCGGCGATGCGCGTGAGATGTATCCGTATGTTGTACCCTGGCTGTCGGCGGAAGCACCTGCGCAACGCGAAGCTGCCTACTATCTGATCGCGGCACTGTTTGCCTATCACCCCGACCCTGGCGGCAGCGGGAACCTGGGCCAGGCGTTTCGTCGGACTTTGAACCCAACCGGCGACAATGTCGCCACCGAACGCCGCTTCACGGCGCTGCTCACGGCGCATCCGGCGGACCTGCCCTTCTATCTGCGCCAGGCGATCAGTTTCCTGAAATCGGAAGAAACGCCGGTAGACTGGCACCAACTGTTCCGCGACATCCTGGCCTGGGGCCACCCCGACGGTTACGTGCAAAAGCAATGGGCGCGCGCCTTCTGGGGCCGCCTGAGCGATGAAAAACCCACCATAGATAAGGAGTCATAACCCATGTATATCGAACTGCATATGATCCAGAACTTCGCACCGGCCAACTTGAATCGCGACGACACGAACAACCCGAAAGATTGCGAGTTCGGCGGCGTGCGCCGGGCTCGCATCTCCTCGCAGTGCATCAAGCGCGCGTTGCGCACGGCGCCTATCTTCGCTGCAACGACCGGCATGGAAATCGGCCAGCGCACGAAGCGCGTCATCGAACCGCTGCGCGAGCAGATCGGCGACGCCAAACCGGAAAATGAAGTGGCCGCCGTCCTGTCTGCCTTTGTCCCGGCATTTCTCAGCAAGCTGGACAAAGAGGGCCAACGTACCGCGGTCTTGCTCTATCTCAGCCCCGCCGAAATCGCAGATATCCATGCCAAACTGTTAGCAAATTGGGCGGAGCTGGCCAATGAGAAAACCCGCTCTGCCACCGCTGACCGGCTGGCGAAGGAGTTAGTCAAGGCGTATAAAGGGCGCACCAGCGCGCCCGACATCGCCCTTTTCGGCAGAATGCTGGCCGAAAAGCCTGAGTTGAATCTGGACGCAGCCTGCCAGGTGGCGCATGCGCTCTCGACCCATCGCGTCACGATGGAAATGGACTTCTATACCGCGGTGGATGACCTCAACCCCGACGACACCGCCGGCGCGGGGATGATGGGTTTCACCGGCTACAACAGCGCTTGCTTCTACCGTTATGCCCGGCTGGACTGGGAGCAACTCGTCAAAAACCTGGGCGGCGACAGTGAATTGGCTGAGCGCACCGTAGAGGCCTTTTTACGGGCGGCCGTAGAGGCCGTGCCGACCGGCAAGCAAAATGCGTTTGCGGCCCAAAATCCGCCCAGCTTTTTATTGGCCGTTGTGCGTAACGGCGGCGCGTCATGGTCATTGGCCAACGCCTTCGAGAAACCCGTGCGCGCCGGGCGCGATTCGGGGCTGGTTGCGCCTTCCGTGCATGCACTGGATAGCTATTGGCATCGGCTTGCCAAAGTGTACGGCGATAAATCTGTGGCCGCCCTCGCGGCCCTCACCCTTGACGAGGGCTTGACGTTGGACACGCTTAACGATGCGCAGATGCCCGATTTGGAAGCCTGGCTGGCGGCGGTAATCCAGCCGCTGAAGGAGACAATAGCATGAACGTCTTGCTCCTGCGCCTCTGTGGGCCGATGCAGTCATGGGGGGTGCAGAGCCGGTTCAGCGTGCGTGATACGGGGCTGGAACCGTCCAAAAGTGGCGTGATTGGCCTGTTGGCCGCGGCGCTGGGCCGGCCACGCAGCGCGGAGCTCACCGACCTGGCGGCGCTGCAGATGGCCGTGCGGGTTGACGCCGAGGGATTGTTGAAGTATGACTTTCACACGGCGCAGAATGTGCTGAAAGCCGGCGGCGGTATCAAAGACACGGAGCCATCACGCAGGTATTATCTGGCGGATGCGCGCTTTCTGGTGGGTTTGGCCGGCGCCGACGCGTCGCTGCTGCATACACTGCAGGCGGCATTACATGACCCGGTCTGGCCGCTCTTTCTCGGTCGCAAAGCGTTCGTGCCGAGCGTCCCGGTGTGGCTGCCAGATGGCTTAAGCGAGGGCGCCGATCTGCAAACGGTGTTGCGTAGCTATCCCTGGCTGGGCAGTAGCAAAATGCCCGACCAGGTGCGTCTGGTCAGTGAAGATGCCGAAGGCGTGGAAGTGCACGCCGACCAGCCCCTCTCGTTCGCTGAGCGTACCTTTGTCCCGCGCAGAGTGACCACAACCTTCATTGCGACTACCGGCTTCCGGCAACCTGTAACCGGTGAGGAGACGCTATGTATCTCTCCCGTTTGATTCTTAACCCGCGCAGCCGGCGCGTGCAGCGCGAGCTCGCCAGGCCGTATGAGATGCACCGCTCGGTGATGCGCGCTTTCCCCGATAACCTGCAACCGGGTGAAGAACGTGTGCTGTGGCGGGTGGATGAACATCCTAACCTGGGGCTGACCCTCCTGGTGCAGTCGCATGATGCGCCGGATTGGTCATGGGTGGCCGCAGAAGACCGCTTGACCGCGTTAGAAGAGCCGAACCCGGCCATGAAACAGTTCGATGTGACTCCGACGGCCGGCCAAAGTTTCGCCTTCCGGCTGCGCGCCAACCCGACGAAGCGCATGGCGCGCGGGGCCGCGGAGGGGGCCGGCAAGCGCGTCGGTTTCTACAAAGAAGAGGAGCAACTGGCGTGGCTGACACGCAAGGGCGAACAACATGGCTTTCGCGTCAGCCGGGTGCAGATTAGCCCGGATGAGAAGTTGAAACAAGACGCGGCCATTCGGCGCGACGATACGACCCACAAACTCGAATTGCTAAGCGTGCAGTTCGACGGCGTGCTGGTGGTGACGGATCCGGCCAGGCTGGTGCAGGCGATCGAGGGCGGCATCGGCAGCGGCAAAGGCTTCGGCTGCGGGCTACTGTCGCTGGCGCCGGTGCGCGGGTAGCGACGCCGCGCGGTGCGACCTGCCGGGGATTGCATTCGCCGGCAGGTCGCAGAAAGGGGGAGGGTGATGCACGATCTCCATGAATTACCGAAGCTGCGCGATGGGCTGAGCTTCCTCTACATCGAACATGGCATCATCGAACGCGCGCAGAATGCCATCGAAGTTTTCGACGAGGTGGGGCGCACGATGGTCCCTGTGGCAGCGTTGGCCGCGCTGATGCTGGGGCCGGGCACGAGTATCACCCATGCCGCGATCCGTGTGCTGGCCGAGAACGGGTGTCTGGTGATCTGGGGCGGGGAGGAAGGAGTGCGGTTTTACGCCCACGGCTACGGCGAGACGCGCAAGGGCTATCACCTGTTGCGGCAAGCCGAACTGGCGAGCGATCCGCCGAAGCGCATGGAAGTGGTGACGCGTATGTATCGCTATCGCTTCGGTGAGGAGCTGGACCCGGGGTTAAGCCTGGAGCAAGTGCGCGGGTTCGAAGGGGTGCGCGTGCGCACGGCATACGCCGAGGCGAGCCGCGCGTTCGGTGTGCCGTGGCACGGGCGGCAGTATGATCGCAGCAACTGGGCCGCCGGCGACCCGATCAACCGGGCGCTTTCGGCGGCGAACGCTTGCCTGAACGGCATCTGCCACGCGGGCATCGTCTCCGGCGGCTATTCGCCCGGTCTGGGGTTCATCCATACGGGCAGGCAATTATCGTTCGTCTATGATATTGCCGACCTCTACAAGGTGGAGATCACCATTCCACTGGCGTTCAGCATCGTTGCCGAAGGCGAGCAGCAACTGGAAATGCGCGTGCGCCATGCGTGCCGCGATACCTTCCGCGCCGGCAAACTGTTGGAACGCATCCTGCCCGACATCAACCACGTGTTGGGAGTGCGAGAAGAGGAACTGGCAGCGGAGGAAGCCGTAGACGAAGACCCGGCACTCCCGGCGCCCTGGTGGACCCCACCGGCGCTGGCAACCACAGGAGGCGAAGATGATCGTGATGGTGCTTGAATCTGTGCCGACGGGACTGCGCGGCGAACTGACGCGCTGGCTGATCGAGCCACATCCCGGCGTCTTTGTTGGCCACGTCTCGGGCATGGTGCGTGATCGCTTGTGGGACAAGTGCTGCAAGGGCGTGAAGAGCGGCGGTGTCGTGCAAATCTGGACGACCAACACCGAGCAGCGCTTTCAAATGCGCAGTTATGGACAAACTCGCCGCGAAATAGTAGACTTTGACGGCCTGCAACTGATCCGCATCCCCAATCCGTAGTGTAACTTTAGAAGGGTATTCCCCACACGCGTGGGGGTGAACCGCTGGACGCGCCATGCGCATCAGTATCGGGATGCGTATTCCCCACACGCGTGGGGGTGAACCGAGGGGGCGCAATGGGCCTTGTTGACGGGCGCGGTAT
>JBBQRS010000077.1:0-22999 GCA_038214535.1 Anaerolineae bacterium | reverse complement strand
TTGAATCCGCAGTACGGGTTGGCGAACGAGGTGCTGCGAAACCTGGGGTTGCCTGCGCTGGGTTGGATGTCCAGTCCGACCTGGTCGAAACCGTCGCTGATTATCATGAGCCTGTGGGCGGCAGGTGGTGGGATCGTGATTTTCCTGGCTGGACTGCAAGACATTCCACAACATCTATATGAGGCGGCGGATCTGGACGGCGCGGGCAGCCTCGCCAAGATTTTTAAGATCACGATCCCGTTGCTGACGCCGTCTATCTTCTTCAATTTCGTGATTGATATGATCGCTGCGTTCCAGTATTTCACATCGGCATATGTGATGACGGGCGGGCAGGGCGGCCCGCTGGATTCGACGCTGTTCTACGTGCTGTTGCTTTACCGCAACGCGTTCTCATACTTCAAGATGGGCCTGGCTTCGGCGATGGCGTGGATCTTGTTCATCATCGTGTTCGTGTTGACGTTGATCCTGTTCAAGTCCTCAGACCGATGGGTGTATTACGAAGGGGGCGGGCGATGACGACGACATCCTCTCAGGCGAGCGTGCAGACGGCTGAACAGGAGGGACAGCGGCAGGGCAGGAATTTCCGCCGCATTCTGAGCCAACTAAGCGCGCACGCCGTGCTCATTGTGATGGGGTTCTTCTTCTCGGTCCCGTTCATCTGGCTGGTGTCGTCGTCGCTGAAGCCGGACGCCCAGCTCTTCAAGCTGCCGCCGGAATGGATCCCGCGGCCGTTCATGTGGTCTAATTACCCGGAGGCGCTGACCTACATTCCCTATGCGCTGTACCTGAGAAACACCCTCATCATCTGTTTTGCGAACGTGGCGGCGAACGTCTTTTCCTGCACGTTCGTGGCCTATGGCTTTTCGCGGATCAAGTGGCCGGGACGTGATGCGCTGTTCATGGTGCTGATCGGCACGATGATGCTGCCCTTTGCCGTCACGATGATCCCGCAGTTTCTGATCTTCCGGCGGTTGGGTTGGATCAACACGTATCTGCCACTGACCGTGCCGGCGCTGACGGCGACGCCGTTTTTCGTCTTCCTGTTACGCCAGTTCTACATGACGATCCCACAGGAGCTTTCGGATGCGGCGCGCATTGATGGGTGCAGCGAGTTCGGGATTTATGGCCGGGTGATCATGCCGCTCTCGAAGCCGGCGATGGCGACCGTGGGGTTGTTCACTTTTCTGTGGTCATGGAACGACTTCCTGGGACCGTTGATCTACCTGAACAAGAAAGAGAATTACACGATTGCCCTGGGGTTGTACGGGTTCTTGAGCCAGCGCAAAACGGAGTGGGCGCTGTTGATGGCGGCCGCGACCGTGACGGTGCTGCCGGTGATTCTGGTCTTCTTTTTCACCCAGCGCACGTTCATTCAGGGCATCACCATGACGGGTTTGAAGGGGTGACACAACCCTACGCGGAGTGGGCATCTGAGGATGCCCACTCCGCGTAGGGTGAGGATGGCGCATCTGAGGATGCGCAGTCCGCGTAGGGTGAGACAAATATCAAGGAGGGCAGACGTGATTGACAAGGCGCGGCGCAACGAGATTCTGGCGCGACAGAAACCGGCGGAGGTGTGGCAGGGCGAGCCGCACATGGGTTCGATTTACGGCGAGGAGGAGATCGAGGCGGTCGTCAAGACGATGCGCGCCTCGATGGATTGGCAAGTGGGGTTCGGCTTCATCTGTCAGGAGATCACCGACTTCGAGGAGGCATTCGCGGAGTATATCGGCGTGGCCGAGGCCATTACCATCAACGGCGCGGGCACTGGGCTGGATATGGCGATGAAGGCGCTGAGGCTGGAGCCGGGGGATGAAGTGATTGTGCCGGCGATCAACTTCCGGGCTTCGCCGTTGTCGGTGGTGGGCGAGGGGGGGACGCCGGTGTTCGCGGAGGTGACGCCGGATACGTTCCAGCTTGACCCGAACGATGTGGTGAAGCGCCTGACGCCGCGCACGCGCGCGATTTTCCCGACCCACATGAACGGCCTCTCCGCGCCGATGGATGACTACTTCGAGATCGCCGAGGATCACCCGCACCCGAAGTATGGGCCGCTGAAGGTGATCGGCGACGGCGCGCGCGCGGTGGGCGGCGGCTATCACGGCACGATGATCGGCAAGAAGGGGTGGATGAATATCTTCAGCTTCCACACGATGAAGAATATGACCACCCTGGGCGAGGGCGGGGCCATCACGACCGACGACCCGGAGCTGGCGCTCAAGTTGCGGAGCTACCGCCAGTTTGGCATCGCCGCGGATAGTTGGGGCACGAACTACAAGCTGACCAAGGTGCAGGCTGCGGTGGGGCTGGTGCAACTCGAACGGCTGCCGGGGATGATTGACGCGCGGCGGCAGATCGCGCACGAGCGCAACGCGATGTTGCAGGGCGTGCCGGAACTGACCCTGCCCTGCGAACCGGCCGACTGCGTTCACAGCTACTACCTCTATACGCTGCTCGCGCCGCGCGAGTGGGCGGGCGAGAAACGCGATCGCCTGCTCGAGATCATGTCGCAGGAGTACAAGGTCGAATGTGTGGTGGCGAACGCGCCGGTATATGAGGCATCGAGCCTGCTGCGGGGTTATATGCACGGCGAGACGCTGCCCGTGTCGGATGAGCTGGGCAAGCGGCTGTTCTGTCCGCCGGTACACCCTGCGATGACGCAGGAGCAGAACGAGTACATCAGCGCGGCGATCATCGAGGCGGTGGAGCGGGTGCGCGCCGAGGATTAAGGATTGATCCGAGTATTGATAATGAACCACGGAAAACACGGAACACACGGAAAAAGACAAAGATAGATTTATTCCGTGTATTCTGTGTTTTCTGTGGTGGGCGAATTTCAGATTAAATTCCAGGTCATCATTAGAGGACGAACAGATGGAATGGTGTGCGGCCTATCCTACCGCGGAGCACGCGTGCGCGGCTGAGGTGATTACCGGTTATTTCGAGGATGACTCGGACGTCAGCGCGGTGCTTCTGATGGGTTCCTGCGCGCGGGGCAAGGCCGACCGCACCAGTTGTGTGGATATTCTGGTGCTGCTGCGCCCTGAGCTACTGGGGCGCCGGCGCGCGGCGCTTGAGGCGCGGTGGTTGGCGTTCTACGAGGCGCAGCCGGTGTTCACGGAGTTGCGCCGGATTGCCCGCTTCACGCACGTGGACCTGGATTTCGTGGACGGCGCCTTCTCTCCGGTCGAACGCGGTTGGACCGATGGCCCGGACGCGTTCGAGTTGGAAATTGGGAATACGCTCGTCTACACCACGCCGCTGCACGTGCGCGGAGACTACCTCGCCGAGCTGAAGGCGCGTTGGTTACCCTATTACGATGAGACGCTGCGCGCCGCGCGGCTGAGCATGGCGCGCAAGTTCTGTCTGAACGATCTGTATCATGTCCCCGACTTTGCGCGCCGCGGGCTCTATTTCCAGGCCTTCAAGCGGCTTTACGATGCATCGCTGGAGTTCTTGCAGGCGTTGTTCGTCGCCAGGCGCGTCTACCCGATTGCATACGACAAGTGGGTGCGCGAGGAGGTAGAGGAGATTCTGGGGTTGCCAGAACTCTACGCGCGGCTGCTGGGCCTGTTGGAAATCTGCCCGTTCGAGAGCCAACTGACGGCTGAGAAGGCCGCAGAACTCGAAGCGCTGTTGGAACAATATGCACCTGCGGAAGGAGCGGGATGAGCATGGCGAAATATCGCGTGGGGCTGGTGGGGGTGAATCGGGGGTCGGGGCTGGCGCACCAGTTCACGGTATTCCCGGACACCGAGATCGTCGCGCTGTGTGACCTGGACGACGCGCGACTGGCGGACGCGGGCAGGTTTTTCGGCGTGGATGACCACCGACTTTACACCGACTACGATGCGTTCGTGGCCTCGGATGTCAATGTGGTGGTGATCGGCACGCCGATCCAGATGCACGCCGCGCAGGCCGTGGCGGCGTTGGATGCGGGCAAGCACGTGTTGAGTGAGGTGACGGCAGCCTGGACGGTGGACGAGTGCGCACAGATCGTCGAGGCGGTGAAGCGTACCGGCCAGACCTACATGATGGCGGAAAACACCTGTTATTATCACTTCATCCGTCAGTGGCATGAGTGGACGACGACCGGACGGTTGGGCGACATCTTCTACGCCGAAGCGGAGTATATCCACGAGTTGCATGATATGATCCGCAACGACAGCACGGGTCAACGCTTCTGGCGCGCCGAACGGCCACCGATCTATTATTGCTCACACAGCCTGGGGCCGCTGTTGATGCTGATGGACGACCGGGTGGTGCAGGCGACCGGTTCGCACTCCGGTTATAGCATCCTGCCTGAAGCGTTGGGGCCGGGGGCGCTGAACATGGAGGTTGCGCTGTTCAAGACGGCGAAGGGCGCGACGATCAAGTTGCTGCGGAGCTCCGTGGCGTATCGCGAACCGGCCATGCACTTCTACTCGCTGTATGGGACGCGCGGTTTCATCGAGAACGGGCGCGAGGGTGGTTGGGGCGGCACAACGGGCAAGCTCTACCTGCACGGCGAGCCGGGCTATGCGCATGGTTTCCAGCCGATTGACTGCCCGACGACCGACCCGGCCGCGCCGCCGGAGGCGTTGTTGGGCGGTCACGGCAGCGCGGAGTTCTATCTGATCCGCGACTTCATGGCCGCGCTGGAGACGGGCGCGCGCCCGCCGATTGACGTGATTCGGGCGATGGATTTCACTATGCCGGGGATCGTGGCGCACGAGGCCGCGCTGACCGGTCAATGGCTGGATGTGCCGCAATTCGGGTGGTGAGGCCGCAGGGATGCGGGTGGGTTTGCGAACATGATAGACGCACAACGCCGTAAATGGATCGGTCGGGGCAGCGGGGCATGGGCGGCCGTGATGCCGCTGCTGGCGCTTCAGTTGCTCAGCGGCATCTGGTACATGCCGCAGTTGTCGTTCTTTCCCATCTACCTCCAGGAGAAGCTCGGATTCCTGCCGGTGGTGATTGCTGCTTTCGTGGCGGCGGGCCAGTTGGCGGGCATGGTCGCCGGATTATTAGGCGGCGTGCTGAGCGATTCGCGCGGCAGCAAGTGGGTGTTGGTGCTGGGGCTGAGCTTCGCAGTGGTGGCAACGTTCACCTTCCGCGTCTCGCAGCCGTGGTTAATCGCGTTGCTGTGGGTGATGGGCGGGCTGGCGATCGGATTCCACACCACAGGCGGGCAAAGCTACGTCACCCGTGTGGCCGATGTGCGCAGCCTGGGGTTGGCATCGGCGCTCTACGCCCTGTGCCTGACGATGGGCGGCGCGGTGGGCAATCCGCTCGCCGGGCGGGTGCTGGATACGCGTGGTTTTGCGACCTTCGGGTTGATGTTGCTGGGGCTTGCCGTGGCGACGTTGGTGGGAGCGGCTGTGCTGCTGCCGCCGGCGCCGTCCGACCGGGCCGCGCAGCCGAAGAATGTACCGGTCGCGGGGGGAAGCGGCTCGTTAACCTTGATCCGGCGCACCACAGTACGGATGCTGGTGGGTATTCGCTTCCTGCCTACGGTATACTATGCCATGTTGGGCGTGTTGATCCCGCTGCTCATCAACGAGATTGCCGGGAACAAGAGCACCGTGGCCGCTTACGCCAGCGTCAGCCTGATCGTGGCGTCTACGGCGCAACTGATTGCGGGACGCTCGGCAGATCGGTTTGGACGGCGCACGCCCGTGCTGGTGGGATTCGGCGCGCTGATCGTTTCCGCGCTGGGGCTGGCGCTCTTCGCCCGCAACCTCTGGGGACTGTTCATCTTCGGGGTGATGGGGAACGCCGCGGCGTGGGCGCTGGCCGCGCTGATGTTTGTGCTGGTCTCGGACGGGGTGGCGCGCCCTGAGCACGGTCGCGTGTTCGGGTTGCTCCATGCCTCGTGGAGCATCGCCATGATCGTCGGCTCGCTCCTGGGCGGCGCGCTCGTTCGGGTCGGGGTGGGGATTCCCTTCCTGGTAGGTGGGCTTCTGAACCTGGGTTCCATCATTTTGGTACTGCATTATCTCGCGCGCTTGCGGAGTGGTACGGCGGCGCCCGAGTTGCCAACATCATAACGCTTTGTTTTCGGAGAAACTGGAGGAATCTATGAGACCCTATAGTAAGGTCGCGCCCGACTGGTGGGATTACACCACGCTCGATCGGGAAATTCTCGATGACGCCGCGCGCCTGAGCGCCGATGATCTGCTATGTCTGTCGCGCCCCGGCTTCAAAGTCGTTTTTTACGACACGCTCGAAGACTTCTATCTTGCAGAGGCGCTGGAATACATCACGGCGTGGCGGCAGGCGACGGAGCACGACCCGGCCGGCGTCTGCGGGCCGATCGGCCCGACCGAGCAGTTACCGTTGGTGGCGCGGCTGGTGAATGAGTTGGAACTGGATCTGCGCCACGCGCACTTCTGGGCGATGGATGAGTGGGTGGAAGATGGCAAAGCGGTCGGTGCGGAGCACCCGTTGAGCTTCAAGCGCGCCGATATGGAATTGTGCTTCGACCGCATCCGGCCCGAGTTACGGATGCCGGAGGCGAATTTGCACTTCCCCACGGAGAACGTGGCGGAGTACATCGCGACCTGGGAGAAGGCGCGCTGCGTGGTGATGCAGGGCGGTCAGGGCGATGTGAAACACTGGGCCTTCAATGATCCCTTGAAGCGCGAGGGTAAATATAAAGATTGCCCGCCGACCCCGGAGGAGTATCGCCAGTTGAGCACACGCGTTGTAGAACTGCACCCGATCACCCTGATGCAGAACGCGCGCACGTCGGGTGGGGGCGTGGTGCAGATGGTGCCGAGCGCGGCGCTGACGGTGGGGCCGACCGAGACGTGGCGAGCGGAGAAGGTGTCCATCTGGCAGGCGGGCGCGCACGATAGCCCGTTCGGGATGCGCCTGACGACGTTGATGATCTCGCAGCAGATCGCGGATAGCGCCGTGCCGATGTCGTTGCTGGCGGACCATCCCAACGTGCAGTTCAATTTCTACCGCGACGGCATCGGCACCACCGCCGTCGAAATGCACTGAAAGCGATTTACCACGAAGGAACGAAGAAACGAAGTTTTCTATATCTTTTTCTTCGTTCCTCCGTTTCTTCGTGGTGGCATTTTTGCAGGAGGGGGAGATGGCGCGACGGGCGTTTGCGGTGGCGGCGCACCCGGATGATATCGAGTTTCACATGGCGGGGACGCTGATCTTGCTGGGGCAGGCCGGCTATGAATTGCACTACCTGAACATTGCGAACGGCTCATGTGGCACGACGCAGTATAGCCGGGAAGAGATCATTCGCATCCGGCGGGGCGAGGCGATGGCGGCGGCTGCGTCTATCGGGGCCACGTATCACGAGAGCCTGGTGGACGACCTGGAGATCTTCTATGAGAAGGCGCTGCTGGCGCGGGTGACGGCGGTGATGCGCGAGGTCGCGCCGGAAATCGTGCTGACCCATGCGCCGGCGGACTACATGGAAGATCACCAGAACGCGTGCCGGTTGGCGGTGACGGCGGCGTTTTGCCGGGGGATGCCGAACTTTCCCACCGATCCGCCGGTCGCGCCCGTGCCCGGTGACGTGACGGTGTACCACGCGCAACCCCACAGCAACCTCGATCCGCTGCGGCAGACCGTCTATCCCGACTACTTCGTGGACATCGAGCCTGTCATGGCGCAGAAGCGCGCCATGCTCGCCTGCCATCATAGCCAGAAGGATTGGTTGGATGAGAGCCAGGGGATGGATTCGTACCTCATCACGATGACGGAACTGGATGCTCAGGTGGGCGCGATGTCCGGCAAGCTGGCCTTTGCCGAAGGGTGGCGGCGGCGGCTGCATTTTGGTTTCTGCGCCGAAGACGCTGATCCGTTGGCGGACGCGCTGAGTGATCGGGTCTATATATAATGTGCGCATCTGACGCCATCTCATGGCGTGCGCAGTCCGCGGGGTGGGGTGAGGATGGGCCGGCCGCGGGGCGCTCTGCGGATGGAAAAGGGTTAAGTGAGCATGGCGGAGATTGTTTGCAGGGAATATCGGCCCGAAGACGCGGCGGGGTATTTGCGGGTGCATGATGAGGCGTTCCCGGCGATGCCGACGGGATACTGGGAACGCTGGACGCGGGGGCCGACGACGGCATCCGTGGCGATGGTGGACGGCGAGGTGGTGGGCGCGGTGCCGTTCGTGTTCCGTGACCTGGTGGTGCGACCGGGCGTTACGGTGCGCGTGGCGTGGGAGTATTCCGTGTGCGTGGCGGCCCGGCTGCGCGACAGCGGGGTCGGTTCGCGGTTGATGACGGAGGCCAAGCGGTTTTTGCCGGGACGTTGCGTGGCTATGATGGTCTATCGCAATGACGAGCGCTCGGCGGCGTATCGCTATTATGCGCGCAACGGACACCATGACTTGTTGTATGCGCGGGCGTGGTCGCGAACGGAGCCTGCACCGGCGTGGCCCGCCGGGGTGCAAAGAATTGGTTGGGAATCATTCTTGAGCCGGGAAGCGCGCTATCGGGCGCTCTTTACCGATGCCTACGCGGTCTATGGCGGATTTCCGCAGCGTGTGCCGGGTTTCTATGGGCCGGCCGTAGATACGCCGCAATATAACGAGGTTCCGGTCACGCTGACGGTGTTGGACGCGGGCGAGGCCGGTTATCTCATCGCGGGGCGCGAGGACGCGACGCTGCACCTGATGGAGATTGTCGTGCCCGACAATGACGTACATTGTGCCGTGCAACTGTTGGCCGGTTTTACGGCGCTGGCGGGCGAGTCGGGCGCGCGACCGGTCGTCATGACCGACGACGGCGCGCCGAGCGTCATGGCGCTGCGCGCGGCCGGCTTCAAGCCGGAAGGCCGTGACGGCGATCCGATGATGATTATGGCGCACGTGTTGGACCCTGAAACGTTGGCGGCGACCGTGTGGCGCGAAGATGCCGCAACCGCCGGGCTTGAGGTCACGGCATGGACGCCGGAGCGGGAAGCTGTGCTGCATCGGGCGGCATCGTCGCCGGTGCGCCGGGTCCGGTTGGAGATGAAAGAGGACGCGTTGACGCGGTTGCTTTTCTGCCGGTTGGATTTGCGGGCGGCGGTCGCGCAGGAGATCGTCACCACGCCGGACGCGACGGACGCCGAAGTGCGGGCCATTGCTGCGGCGTTGCCGTTTACGCCGTGGGTTTATCATTACCTGGATCAGATTTAAAGCCTATCCTAATACTTCCAGATCATCGTGTCTTTCCCTTCGTAGTGGCCGGTCAGGCTACGAAGGAGGGCGACGCGCAGTTTTTGGATAAATTCTTAGGGAGTTGAGATGAACAACGCAGTTTGGAGCCAGCACCGCGCGATCCTGATGCAAACCGATGATTGGGGCATGTGCGCCTGGGCGCCGACCGTGGCGGCCTATGAAGCCATGCACCCATTCGAGTTCATGCGCACGCCGTGGTCGTCCGGCACGCTCGAAACGCCCGCGGACATGGAGCGGATGTTCAGCCTGCTGGAGCAGTTCGAGGGCGGCGACGGCCTGCCGGTCGTCTTCGAGCCGATCTACATGATCTCGAGCCCCGACTATGATGCGATCGAGGCGAATGGCTTTACGGAATACGTGGATATTGCCCTTGATCGCGGGGTGTCACAGGGCTGGGCGCGCGGCGACCTGACCGCGAAAGCGCGTGAGGGCCTGGAACGCATGGTGTGGCATCCGGGCTATCACGGGCGGGCGCATCATTTTTCACCGCGCGCCTGGATGGGGCGGCTGCAACGCAACGAGGAGATGGCGCACCGGGCATTCAAACAGCGGATGTACGTTTGCGAAACGGTGCCGGAGCGCAGGCCGGAATATGCGGATATGAGCGATGATGCGCTGGTGGCTTGGACGGTGGAAGGGCTCAACCGGTTCGAGCGGGCATTCGGCTATCGCGCGCGCTCGGCGCGTAATAATGATTTTCTACCCGGACAGGGTCAGCTTGCCCTGCGCACGTGCGCCGCCAACGGGATGCGTTGCGTCAACACCGACGGGAATTTCACCATGCCGGATGCCGACCTGGTGTTTCTGCCGCGGGCAATCAACTTTGAGCCGTTCATGACCGGCGATCACGAAGATGTGGTTGAGCGGACGCTGGCGGATATGGCGCGCGCCTGGGCGAAGGGCGAGCCGGTGATCCTGAGCTCACACCGGCGGAACTACAAGGCGTTCGATGTGGCGAACGTCGAGCGTAATTTTGCGGCGCTTGAGGTGTTGTTGGGCGCGATTGCGCGGCGTTACCCCGACGCTGTGTGGGTATGTGGGGATGAAGTCGCCCAACTCGACCGGCAGGGCTGGTCGGTGGTGCGGCGCGGGGCGCGGTTGGTGGGCCGCAATTATACCAACGCGCCCGTGGATGTTGCGCCTGACGCCTGCGGGCTGGCTCACGGGGTGACGTTACCGCGTGGCGAAAGCGTGTTACGCATCCTGGAGTGGGCAGTATGACAGCACAGGTTGAGGCAACGCAGGTTGCGCTGGACGACATTGCGCGCGTGATCGGGTCCGGCGTCAGCGCGCCGGCGTTTCGGGTGCTGCTCGACGGTGGGGCGGTGCAGTTGACGTCGGATCAATGCGACTTGCAGCTTGCAGCGGCGGATAACGGCGACACGGTCTTCACCGGACAAGGGCAGGGCGTTACGGTGCGCTGGCGGTTTGCGCCCGAACGCGATGGCTACTGGGTGACGCTGGACGTGGCGGCTGAACGCCCGTTGGGATGTGTCGCCATCGAGAGCCTGATCCTCACGTATCGGCCCGGCGTTGAGGTCGGCGCGTGGCGCGTGCCGGCGTTTGGTGAAAGTGACGTTAATGTATACCACGTGGGGCTGTTGCGTGTGCGTGACTTCGAGACAGAGAAGCCGCCCGATTCAACGATCTGCGGCGCGTTTCCAGATGGGGCGGCGCCGGGGTTGTTCCTGGGCACGCGCCTGCCGCAGCGGTTCCGGCATTTGTATACCGTGCGGACGCCGGATGCCGCCGGCGTGGAGTTTCGGGCGACGACGCGGTTCATGGAGGGAATGCAGGGCGAAGCTGCGCTGACCTCAGAGACGACCTGGGTATGCGGCTCACGCGGTCTGCGCGCGGGGTTGGAGACCTACGCCGATCATATCCCGCTGGTGGATGCGCCGCAGCCGCCGCCGACGGGATGGAACTCGTGGGACTATTATTTCCGCACCGTCTCGCTGGATGATCTGATCGAAAACATGGATGCGATCGGGCGGGAGCCGGAATTGGCCGCGACGTTGCGCTATATGGTTGTTGACGATGGGTGGCAGCACAACGACGGTGAGTGGCAACCGAATTATCGCTGGCCGGGCGGGTTGGAGCGCGCCGTGGAGGAGATCAAGCAACGCGGGTTTACGCCCGGCGTGTGGACTGCGCCGGTGCTGGTGCAGACACTTTCGCTGCCCGCCAGTCGAACACCGGAGATGCTGGTGCAGGATCGTTGGGGCGATCCGCAGCCGGGCGGTGTGGCGGAACGCTACACGTTGGACCCGACGCATCCGGTGGCGCAGGAGTTTCTGCGTGAGTTCTATACGCGGCTCTACCGGATCGGCTTCCGGCTCTTCAAGGTGGATTATGTCTCCGAGCTGCTGGCAGCGGAGCGCTTCCATGACCCGACTGCCGGACCGTATGACGCGCTGCGGACGCTGTTTGCCCTGATCCGGGAGTGCGTCACGGACGAGAGCCACATCATCGGCTGCTCGCTGCCGCCTGAATGCGGGCCGGGCGTCTGCGACTCCGGCCGGTTGGGGATTGATATTCACAACCACTGGTCGCACGTGGAGTGGGTCGCAGATTACCTGCAACTGCGTTACTGGCTGCATAACCGCATCTGGGTGAACGACCCCGATTTTCTGGTGGTGCGTGGCCTGGATACGTCAACTGAGACCGAGACGAACGTGACGAACCCGGCGGCGCACCAGCCTGAGCCGCCGCGCTGGCGCAGGGGGCCGGTGTTCACCCTCGATGAGGCGCGGACCTGGGCGATGCTGGTTGCGCTCACCGGCGGGAGCCTGTTCCTGAGCGACCGGGTTGCCGCGCTCAATGAGGCCGGGATGGCGCTCTTGCGCGCGATGCCTGCTCCGACGGGGGTCAGCGCGCGCCCTCTGGATCTGGGCGATGCGGACCGCGCCGCACTGTGGTTGCAGGATTCAGGTGGACGCTACCGGCTGGGCGTGATCAACTGGTCGGATGAGGCCAGGAAGATCCGGTTTGACTACGCGGAACATGGATTGGACGCGCCGGCCAAGGTTCAAGATATGTGGACGGGCGAGGCACTCCGTGTAAACGGCGGCGCATCAGAAGTGCGGCTTGAGCCACATGCCAGTGCTTTCTGGGAGTGGGCCGTTTGACTTCAGAAGTCCTGTTTGGAAAGGCGAGGATCACGTGATCGAACAACGAACGCTGGATGTCATCATCGAGGAACTGAAGCCGAAACAATGTTTGCGTGATGTGGCGCAGTATTGGACATTTCGCAGCACGGTGCCGGGACCGGAGATGCGCCGGGCCGGCGAGTTTTTGGTGCGGAGGCACCGCGAGCATGGTCTGGAGGCGGAGCTTCGACCTTTCCCCGCAGATGATCGCACCGTCTTCCTGGGGATGCACAAGAACCCGCTGGCGTGGACGCCGCGCGCGGCGCGGCTATCGGTGGTGCAGCCCGATGGCGAGCTTGCGTTGATCTGTGACTTCGCACAAGAGCCGTTGTGCCTGGTGTCGAACAGCACCGGGGCGCCGGACGGCGGCGTCGAGGCCGAGGTGGTGGTGATGCATTCGGGTGTCGAGGATGCGGAATACGAAGGCGTGGATGTGAAGGGAAAGATTATCTTCACCGATGCGCCGACGTTTCACATTGATGCGCCCGCGCGCAAGCATGGGGCCATCGGCATCTTGACGGATTGCGTCGCGCCGCCGTGGTTGGCGCAACACCCGCCCGTGCGCCAACCGGATGATGAGCCGGACCTGACGATGTGGGGCACGTTCGGCGGGCAACGCCGCGAACCGGGATTGTGGGGTTTCATGTTGACGCCGCGGCAAGGACGGCGCTTGCGCGAGTTGATCCGCACGAGCTCCGCGCCGGTGGTGTTGCGCGCCGAGGTAGACGCGACGCTGGACGAAGGAACGTGCGAGGTGGTGGACGCGGTGTTGCCGGGCGCGGACCTCGCGCACGAAGAAATCTGGGTGTTGTCGCATTCGTCGGAGCCGGGCGCGCTGGACAACGCTTCGGGGTGCTGCCTGGGCGTGGAGATCGCGCGGGCGCTGAAGACGCTGACCGAAAGCGGCGCGCTGCCGCCGCTGCGCCGGACGATCCGCTTTCTGAACAGCACGGAGGTGGAAGGCTTCCTGCCATATATTGATGCGCGCTGCGCAGACCTGGGTCACGTGGTCGCCGGGCTGTGCCTGGATTCCGTCGGGATGGATTCCGCGCAATCCGGGGGCGATCTGATCTTCTTCCGGTCGCCCGAGGCCAATGCGTCTTTTGTGGACGGGTTGATGCCGTACTTGATTCAGAGGGTGAAGGCCGAACCGGAAGGCCGTTTTTCCGACGAGAGCTACACACTCTTCCCGTGGCACGCCGAGCCGTTTTGGGGCAACGATGCATTCATCGCGCATGGCTTTTTCGATATCCCGACGCCGGAACTCAGTTGTTGGCCCGACCGGTTCTATCATAGCTCCTATGACACGGTGGACAAGCTGAGCGAGGGATCGTTGGCGCGGGCCGGGGCCATTTGCGCCGCGTACCTTTATCTCATGGCGACGGCGGGGCCGGATGCGGCGCGTTCGATGGCGGGGCAGGCTGCACTCGACTGGAAGGAACGCACGATCACGGCGCTGGACGCGGCGGCGCGGGCCGAAGACGCCACCGCGGAAACGATATACGCGCTGGGGCGGCACATGGGCTATCAGGCGCGCGACGCGATTTTGCAGGCGGCGCGCCTTGCGTCGGGGGATGCCGGTTTGCTGGCAGCGTTGAACCGGGTTGCAGATGAGGCGGTGAGTTTTGCCGAACGGGAGAGCGCATCGGCAGCGGCGATTGCGGCGGTGGTTCAGGGCCGGCAATGGTCTGATGCGCCGGAAACTCTGCCGGTGGTGGACGACCCCCGCGCTGCGCGCGTGTATCAATCGGGTCGCTGGACGGCGCCGACCCAGAACGACCTGCCGAAAGAGGTTTGGGCAGCATTGGTAGACAGTCTGGGCGAAGACGGTGTGACGCGCGTGTGGGATTGGCTGAACGGGCGGCGCACGCTGGGCGAGGTGTGGGCGCGGGTGCAGTATGGCGGCGCGATACCCTTCGCGGCCCTCGCGGAGGCGTTGGAAGTGCTACACGCAAACGGTCGGGTTGCGCTGGTTGCGTAAGTATCTGACCTGAAGAGGGGACGCGGACGAACGCGGATTTAATTCCCCTTCGTAGTGACGGCTTCAGCCGTTGTCGTCGCCCCGAACGGCTGAAGCCGTCACTACAAAGGGGACGGACAGGCTCAGAAGGGAAGGACTTGCGATGAACGCTTATTCGATTGCCGATCCGCGGCATCTGCTGGCTGCGATGCGGATTTCCCTGCTGGAGGGCGGCGCTTGGCTGGAGGGACGTATCGCGCCGTATGGCCCGATTGCCGGGGAGCGCTGTCTCAGCTACGCGCACAAATCTGTGTGGGGGATGTATGCGGGCGGGGTGGATCACGATGTGATCGCGGGGGTGCTGGATTGGGTGGCGCGCGAGGCGTTGCAACCCAACGGCGATTTTTACTTCCCGGAGGAGCCGCCCGAATACAAAGATACGCAGCGGGTCTATCGGCCGCTGACATTTGGCAAGGTGGCGGCGTGGATCGGCCACCCTGTGATCCGGCGCGCGCAGGTGCTGGATCGGATCATGCAATATCAGCACGCGTCGGGCGGGGTGTTCAACTACATCGGCGATGACCCGGCGCATCCCGAGCCGCGTCCGACGTTGGGTACGCTGAACACGACGTTCTTCGGCCAGTTGATGCTGGCGCTGGACTGGCAGGAACCGGCGCTGGCGGCGGGTCGTTGGGTGCTGGGGTGGGTGGAAGCCAATCGCGGGCCTATGGCGCATGGTTTGCTTTACAGCAACGTGACCCCTGACGGGGAATTGGTTACCGGCATAGCTTCGGGTGAACGCTATGGCAACGTGGTGGACCTGGTGGCCCCACGCCAGGAGTTCTGGCAGGTGGGCACGGCGATGGCTTTCCTCGTGGATATGTATGAGGCGATGGTCACGCGTTGGGGTGCGACCGACGCAGCGGCGCGCCCATATCTGGACGCGGCGCTTGCGTTGCTGGAGTTCGAGAGCCGGATGCCGCTGGAAACCTATCTCTGGGGCAGCAAGTGCAAGGTGGGGTGGGGGGCGGGCGAGCTGCTGCGCGTGCTGGTGGAGCAAGGCGTGGACGACCCGGCGCTGATCGAACAGATATATCGTGTGGCCGAACGCGTTGCGGTCTTCACGTTCCTCGAAAATCAACTTCCCGATGGGGGATTTCCGCCGTTGCATTATCCGGCGCGCGATGACAGCCCCGAACTGCTGTTTCACTATCGGCCACTGAAGGGAACCGTGCGCGTGCCGCAGGGCAAAGTCCCCGGTTCGACGGCGATCTTCCTGCCCGGCGAGGAGATCGCCGGGGAGTTCGTGGGTGAGCTTAAGCCGATTGAAGAAGGGGTGGCCGCCTGGCTAGAGCGCGGGATCAGGGGCAGCGGATGATGCCCTGCGCCCAGAGGCAGCCGCCGCACGTGGGGAAGGTGGCGCCGTAGCAGTCTTCTTCGTTGGTTGTGGAGAAATCACAGCCGCCGCAGAAGGCGCAGGGCGAGAAATCGAACGCCTGGACGCGCTCGCGAAAGGCGATATGTTCGGGGGTTTGCCAGAGGTCGGGCAGCGCGGTCTGGTGGACGTTGCCGACCGCATAGGGCTTCGAGAGACGTTCGCGATGCCGCTGGTAGCTGGTGTGCTTGTGCAGCAGGGGCAGACAGGGGCTGAAACGACCATCCCAGCCGACCGCGCCCGCGCCGGCGCGGATGAACGGGCAGCGGTTGGTGTCGCTGCTCAGGTCTGAGCCCGCGAACGTGACCGTCTGTTCTCCCCGCAAAACTTCGAAGAGTGGGCCGCCCGTGACGTGATTGACATCGAGCTTGGGCAGGTCGAGGTGCGGCGCCCAGGGTGAGGAGAGATAAGGCAGGGCGGTGAGGGCGCCCGCATAGAGCGCCTCGCCCTGCATTTCCCGCGTGTAGGGCAAGACGTTGGTCACCAGGAAGTGCATTGCGCCCAACTGCCGCCCCAGGCGAAGCAGCGCGGGCAGGTCGGCGACGTTGCGACGCATGGCGACGAAGGCGATGCCGACCTCCGGGGTGGGCAGGTGGGTGGGGACGCGCAGGTCGCGGAAACGCGCGAGGTTGGCGATCACCACCGGCAACGTCGCGCCGAGACGCACGTCGGTGTAGCTTTCGGGCCGCGCGCCGTCGAGCGAGACCCAGAGGCGATCCAGCCCGGCCTCGATCAGGCCGCGACTCATGGCCTCATCGAGCAGCGTGCCGTTGGTGATGAGTTCGACCGTCGCGCCCAGGGCTTTGATATCGGCGACCATCTGGACGATGCGGGGGTGGGAAAGCGGCTCGCCCAGCCCGCCGAAGAAGACGGACGGCACGGGTGACCAGGCGCGGAGACCGGCGACGATGCGCGCGAAGGTGTCGGGGCGCATCTGGCCGAGCGATTCCGTCCAGGCGTTGCGCATACAGGTGCGGCACTGGAGGTTGCACTGGTTGGTCGGCTCGATGTAGAGCTTGTAGGGGCGCGCGACGGGCCGGTGCAACTTGAAGCTATCACCGTCAGCGACCAGGCTGACCTGTGCGCCGGGGCCAAAGCCATAACTTGCCGCAAACTCCGGCGGCAGGATCAGCCGGCCCTCCTCGTCTATGTACCCATGCGACATACCGGTAGCCGTCATGGTGCAGACTCCGCCATCTCTTTCCGCCACGCGGCGACGCGTTGGCCGATTTCGATCACGGGCGCGACCCAGAGCCGGTCGCGCGCCTGCGCGAGGTGGCTGCAAAGCTGGCGAAACGCCGCTTCCGAGAGGGGCAGGTGACCGGCGTCAATGCCGTGGATGGTGAAGATGGCCCAGCGCCCCAGCGTCGCGGCTTGCTCGGCCATGCCGACCAGCGCGTGACCGTCGCGGAACGCGACGGCCCAGGAGTAGAGATAGGCGGGATCGCAGGTGAGCGGGTGGTTATACCCGAATTCGCCGCGCCCGCGGGCGGCGACGAAGTGACGCGCGATCACGGGGACGTAACTCTGACGGGTCAGGCCTGCGCCGACGTGTTCCTGATAGCAGGGGTAGCAAAAACTGAAGTCGGTTTGTTCGGGGATAGCCTCCCGCAGGCGGCGCGAGGCTTCCGTGACATCGGCCTCGATTTCCGCGACGGTCATCCGTTCGAGGCAGGGCATGGCGGGGTCGTCCCACAACGCGCGTGAGCAGAGGTGGCTGATCGTGTGATTGCCGACCTCGTGGCCGGCGCGAGCGACCTCGCGCCACGGGGCCAGGTTTGCGAGCCAGTCATCGCCGCGCGGGTTCAGATAGAAGGTCGCGCGCAGATCGTATTCGGCAAGGATGGGCAACACTTTTGCGAGATGGGTGGGATGCCCGTCGTCGAAGGTCAGAGAGATGGCGCCCCGGCAGTTGGTAGGCCAGGGCGTGGGAGGTGTTTGCGCCATGAATGACGTTTTCTCCTTGCGCGTGCGGTTATGTGACTATCATAACATAAAGCGAAACTTCGCGGCAGTTTTCAATGGGTCGGTGAGGGGAATTCCCACGCGAGATGCTTCGCTGGAGCCGTAACGCAACGGAAGATGTGGGGTGGGCCCGCTCGGCATGACGATGCAAGTTGCTTTCGTGCAGGCGTGCCCTTTGCGTAACCAAATTGCCCGAAGTTGAGAAAAGGCGTACAATCCAGTCACTTCATCAAACCTGTGAGGCCCCATGACCCTGAATCCCCAATTTACGGCTGTGCTTGTGGATTACGACGAGGCGCTGTTTACGCCGCCCGCATGGATCGCGCCGCTGCTGGCCGAGCAGGGCATCGCGTGGGAGGCGCATTTGTGCAACTCGGATGCGGAAGTCGTCGCGGCCGCGCGCGCGGCGGACGTGGTGCTGGTGCAGTCGGTGCGGCGGATCACGGGGGAGATGATCGCACAATTGGCGCGCTGCCGGTGCATTGCGCGGCTCTCGGTGGGGTATGACAGCACGGACATTGCCGCGGCGACGGCGCGCGGCATCCCGGTGTGCAACGCGCCCGGCTATTGCACGGATGACGTGGCGGAACACGCGTGGGCGTTCTTGCTGGATGGGGCGCGGCACATCGGCGCGCAGGATCGGGCGCTGCGCGAGGGGCGCTGGGATCGGTTGGCCGCGCAACCGGGGAAGCTGTTGCGGGGTAGTACCTTAGGGCTGATCGCGTTCGGGCGGATTGGCCGGGCGGCAGCGGAGAAGGCGCGCGGGTTCGGGATGACGGTGCTGGCGTATGACCCGTATGTCTCAGCGTCGGTGATGGCCCCATACAGCGCGCACAAGGTGGAGCTGGACGAGTTGCTGACGCGCGCGGATTTCATCTCGCTGCATCCGCCGTTGACGCCGGAGACGTTTCACATGCTGGGGCGGCGCGAGTTCGCCCTGATGCGGGATGGCGTGGTGATTGCGAATACGAGCCGCGGGCCGGTAATCGAAGAGGCCGCGCTGATCGAGGCGCTGGAAAGCGGTAAAGTGGGGGCTGTCGGGCTGGATGTGATGGAGGAGGAGCCGCTACCCGCGGACTCGCCGCTGCACCGCTTCCCGAACGTCACGCTGACCCCGCACACGGGCGCGAGCGCGGTGAGCGCGGAGACCGTCTATCGGATGGGCTGCCGGATTGTGACGGAGGTTCACGCGGGGCGGCGACCGCCGAATATGGTGAACCCGGAAGTAGTTTGACGCGCGGAGTAGTTTGGAACACGAAGGCGCGAAGAGGCGCGAAGGACACGAAGCGCGAAGATCGCGAAGGGTTCGGAGCGCGAAGGACGCGAAATAGGCGAAAGGCGTGAAAGGGAGGGGGCAATGAGCAGGTTTTCCAGGCTTGAGGTGTTAAACACGATCGTGGACACGGGGCTGGTACCGGTGTTTTATCATCCGGATGTGACCGTGGCGCGCAATGTGGCGCGGGCGGTGGCGGCGGGGGGGTGCAGGTTGCTGGAGTTCACAAACCGGGGCGACTTTGCGCCGGACGTGTTCCGCGATCTGGCGCGGGGGTGCGAGACGGAACTGCCTGACATGATCCTGGGCGTGGGGTCGGTGGTAGACGCGCCGACGGCGGCGCTGTACATCGCCTCCGGGGTGAGCTTTGTGGTGGGGCCGAACACGAACGCGGAGGTCGCGCGGCTGTGCAACCGGCGGAAAATTCCGTACAGTCCCGGCTGCGGCAGTGCGACGGAGATTGCCGAAGCGGAAGAGCTGGGCGTGGAGATCGTGAAGGTGTTCCCCGGCGACTCGGTGGGCGGGCCGGGGTTCGTGAAGGCGGTGTTGGGGCCGTGCCCGTGGACGCGTATCATGCCGACGGGCGGGGTGGAGGCGACGCAGGAGAGCATCCACGCGTGGTTCAAGGCGGGGGTGACGGCGGTGGGGATCGGGAGCAACCTGCTGAAGAAGGAATGGATCCAGACGGGCGACTGGGATGCGATCAGCGCGAAGGTGGCCGAGACGTTGGGGTGGATTCGCGAGGCAAGAACAGCTTAGCCACGAATTACACGAATTGCCCGAAGAGCAGAAACCCGGTTTCTTCAAGAAACCGGGTTTCTTTAATACTGTTTAGCCCTTCAGGCCGGTGAGCGAGATGCCCTCGATGAACTGGCGTTGGGCGAAGAAGAAGAGGATGATGATGGGCGCGGCGGCGATGGTGCTGACGGCCATCAGGTAGGGATAAGCCAGGGGCGCGTTGCCGACCTGCGTCATATTGTTACGCAGCTTCTGGATGCCCAGGGCCAGCGGATACATCTCATATTTGTTGATGTAGATTAGCGGGCCGAGGTAGTCATTCCAGGTGCCCATGAAGGTGAAGAGCGCGACCACGGCGAGTGCAGGCTTGGAGAGCGGCAGGATCACCCGGAAGAGGATGCCCAGCTCGCTTGCGCCGTCCAGCCGCGCGGCTTCGGAAAGCTCTTCGGGCAGCGACATGAAGAACTGCCGCAGCATGAAGATGTAGAAGGCGTTGCCGAACAGCGCCGGCACCACCATCGGGTTGTAGGTGCCGATCCACTGGCCGGGCAGGTTCTTGAAGATGATGAAGAGCGGCACCATGATGACCGTGTACGGCACGAGCATGGTGGCGATGGCGAGGCCGAACAGCTTGTCGCGTCCTGGCCAGCGGATGCGCGAGAACCCGTAGGCCACGAGCGCCGAGGACGCGATGGTGCCGAGTGTAACCGGCAGGGCGTAGCGGACGATGGAGTTGAAGGTATAAAGAGAGAATTCGTCCGAGCGCCAGGCGTCAATGAAGTTGTTCAGGTGCGCCGGGTTTGGGAACATGACTGGCGGCACGCGATACACCTGGGGGTCATCCTTCATGGCCGAGATGACCATCCAGTAAAGCGGGAAGGCATAGGTGGCGGCCAGGAGGATGAGCACGACGTATTTAAGGAATTCGGACGCCACACGGCCAACAGTCCACTTGCCTTTGACGTTGGCGGTTTCGGTAGTTGTGAGTTCTTGAGCGGTGGTTGTCATTTGGAATCACCTCCATAGAAGACCCAGCGGCCGGAGGTTTTGAACAAGATGATCGTGAGAAATGCCACGACAAGGAACATGATCCACGCCAGGGCGGTCGCCTTGCCCATGCGGAAAAACTGGAAGGCGTTGCGATAAAGGTGCATGGCGTAGAATTCGGTAGACGCCGCCGGGCCGCCGTTAGTCAGCAGGTAGGGCAGCAGGAAGGTCTGGAAGCCGCCGATGATCCCAAGCACGGTCGTATAGAGGATGATCGGGCTGGTCATCGGGATGGTGATGTTGCGGAACTTGTCCCAGGCGTTGGCCCCATCCACGGTGGCCGCCTCGTAGAGTGAACGTGGCACATCTTGCAGCGAAGCCAGGAAGATCACGACGGCGGTACCCTGCGCCCAGATGTGAATGACGATCAGGCTGGGTTTCGCCAGATCGGGGTTAGAGAGGAAGGGCACCACAGGCAACTCGAGCGACTTGAGCGCGCTGTTGATGACGCCGTACTGGATGTTGTAGATGAAGAGCCAGACCATCGCCACACAAATGGCCGGGACGATTGCCGGGATGTAAAAGATGGCCCGGAAGAACGAGCGCCCCGCAATCTTGGCATTCAATAGATTGGCGATGAGAAACGCTGAAATTACGCCGAGCGGAACGCTCAGCCCGACGTAAAACAGGGTGTTGCCGACCACTTTCCAAAACCGGGGGTCATCGGTGAAGATCTCGATGTAGTTGCCGAAACCCAGAAAGATCGGTTCAGTGATCAGGTCGTAACGGAAGAAACTGTAGTAAATCGAAGAGAGGACCGGGTAGACGGTCCAGAGGAAGAAACCGATCAGCCAGGGCGAGACGAAGAGCAGCCCCACCATCAGGTTGTGCTTTTCGCCTTTCGTCAGGGCGGCACGTTTGGGAGCGGTTATTGCGGCCATCGCATTGCCTCACGTATGGGTAGATCGGGCTTCCGTGGTCTGGCTCGCCTCGGAAGCCCGGTTTTTCAAGAAACGTTTATGCTTGGGGCAGGCCCTGATTCTTCCATTCGGTCAGGGCGCGCTTTTGCATCTCTTCGGCGGCCTGCTCGGGGGTGAGGTCGCCGCGGTACATCAGCTCGCGCACCTCGCCCAACTGGCCCCACAGGAAGCCGTGGAGCGGGCAGCGGCGCAGCGAGAAGTAGATGTCAGCCTTGTCGGCGTTTTCGAAGACCCAGGGAAGCCCCGGGAACTGGTTGGTGTCAACCTTTTCCAGGAAGCTCTTCTTGCCGACGACCCAGCCGACCTGCTTGAAGATGACGTCGAGTGCGTTATCCTGGGCGAAGAATTCGGCCAACCGGAACGCGTCTTGCGGGTACTTGGAGTCCTTGAAGATTGCCAGAGTGTGCCCGCCGGCCTCCTGCACCTTGGTGCCTTTCGTGCTTTCAGTGACCAGCGGCCAACTGGCAACATTCTTCGCGGCAACTTCCGGCATCTGAACGAAGGTCTCGCCGGCGTGCCAGTAACCCTCGGTGATCATGGCCTGGACTTCGGCGTTGTAAGAGCCGCCCCAGCCGCCCATGCCCTCGCCCTGGCGCAAACCGGCAACCTGATCGGGGCCCATCACATCATAAAACTGCTTGGTGATGTCAAAGTATTCGACGAACTTGGGGTCCGTGAAGTTGAACTTGCCCGTGGCGTCGTCCCAGAATTTGATGCCGGTCGCGACCTGCATCCCATCGGGATCGCCGCCCATTGCGTCGTAAGGGTCGAGGCCGAACTGCTTGAGGTTGCCCGCGTCGTCCTTAATGGTCAACGCCTTATGCCATTCCAACGCCTCGGTGAATGTCTCCGGAGGCGCGGCAGGGTCAAGACCGGCCTTTTCGACCATCTCTTTGTTGTAATACAGCGCGTAGTCAAGGAAGCCCTCGAACGTGGGGATGCCCAACAGGCCATCGAAGGTCCAAAACTTGCAGAAGTCCCAGATGGGCTGGAGATAGTCGGACTCTTTGACCCATTTGCTGGTGGCGACGAGGGGGGCGCAGTCGAGGAAGACGTTCTTGATGGCGAGCTGCGCGTAGCTGATGTTCGAGGCGGCTTCGGGCGGGTCGCCGGCGGCCAGGGCGGTGGTGACGGGTTCGTCGCCGGTGTTGCCCTTGTACTCGATCTTGATGCCCTTGGCGATCTCGTCATACTCGGGCATCTTGTACCAGACTTCGTCCTGGAACAACTGGTTCATGTTGCCCCAGGCGACCCAGAGCCGCACGGTTTTGTCTTCCGCTGCGGGTTCGGCGGCGGCGGCGGGCGCTTCCGCGGCGGCGGGCTGATCGGCG
>JBBQRS010000076.1:0-24529 GCA_038214535.1 Anaerolineae bacterium | reverse complement strand
GTGTTTCACGCCCTCATCTTCGGGCCCACCGGGGGGTTTTTGCACCCCGTTAACAACCAACTTACCCCCCCCGCCGTTTTCCCCCGGGGGTGGGGTCTTGGGGGTTGCCCCCCCCCGCGGGGATGACAGTCACGGCGGGTGAAGCATGAAAGGACAGGACGAATGCAAGCAGATATCGGGCTGATCGGGCTGGCCGTGATGGGCCAAAACCTCGTAATGAACATGAACGACCACGGGTACACCGTGGCCGTCTACAATCGCACCCCCACCGTCACCGACGCATTTCTGGCGGGCAGCGCCAAAGACACGAAGGTCATCGGCGCGCGCTCGCTGGAAGAGCTGGTGAGCCTGCTCAAACGCCCGCGGCGCGTGATGCTGATGGTCAAGGCCGGCCAGCCGGTAGACGACATCATCGAGACGCTCATCCCGCTGCTCGAGCCGGGCGACATCATCATTGACGGCGGCAACTCGAACTACGAAGACACGATGCGCCGCACCGCCTACGTCGAATCGAAGGGCCTGCGCTACATCGGCACGGGCGTCTCGGGCGGCGAGGAGGGCGCGCGACACGGCCCGTCCATCATGCCCGGCGGTTCGCCCGAAGCCTGGCCTCACGTCAAGCGGATCTTCCAGGACATCGCGGCCAAAGTCGCAGACCCGCAGTCGCCCACCGGCGAAGCGCCCTGCTGCGATTGGGTCGGTGAGAACGGGGCCGGGCACTTCGTGAAGATGGTCCACAACGGTATCGAATACGGGGACATGCAGATCATCGCCGAGGCGTATCACCTGATGAAGGACGGCCTGGGCATGTCCAACGACGAGATGAGCGCCGTCTTCGCGCAGTGGAACCAGGGCAAGCTGGAATCGTACCTCATCGAGATCACGCGCGACATCCTGGCCTATCGCGATGGCGACGGGCAGGCCGTGATTGACCTGATCCTCGACAGCGCCGGGCAGAAGGGTACCGGCAAGTGGACCGTGATCTCCGCGCTGGAGCAAGGCGTGCCGCTGACCCTCATCAGTGAGGCCGTTTTCGCGCGGTTCCTGTCGGCGCTGGTAGATGAGCGCGCGGCGGCATCGAAGACGCTGACCGGCCCTGACCCCACGTACACGGGCGACAGGGAGGCGTATCTTGCCGATCTGGAGAACGCCGTCTACGCCGCTAAGATCATCTCCTACACGCAAGGCTACATGCTGATGCAGGCGGCCGCGGCGGCGTATGGCTGGAACCTCAACCTTGGCGGCATCGCGCTGATGTGGCGCGGCGGGTGCATCATCCGGTCGGTCTTCCTGGGCAAGATCAAGGAAGCCTTCGATGCCAACCCCGACTTGCACAACCTGCTGCTGGCCCCCTACTTCAGCGCAGAGGTCACCGACGCCGCGCCAGGCTGGCGGCGGGTGCTGGCTGCGGCGGTAGCCCAGGGCATCCCCACCCCGGCCATCGGCGGCGCGCTGGCGTTCTTCGACGGCTACCGGCGCGAACTCCTGCCCGCCAATCTGATTCAAGCGCAGCGCGACTATTTCGGCGCGCACACCTATGAGCGAGTGGATCGCCCGCGCGGCCAGGCCTTCCACACCAACTGGACCGGTGAAGGTGGGGACGTAACCGCCAGGACGTATGTCGCATGAAACCGCGCAATGTGATCGTCGCACAATCGGGCGGGCCGTCGCCGGTCATCAACAACTCGTTGCGCGCCATCGTCGAGACGTGCCGCGCGATGCCGAACATCTTCGGCTCGGTTTACGCCGGGTATCACGGCATCGAGGGCATCCTGAAGGAAGAGCTGCTGGACCTCTCTGCGCAGCCGCCGGAGGAGATCGCGCTGCTGCGCACCACCCCGGCAGCCGGCAGCATCGGGACGTGTCGCTACAAGCTCAAGGCCGCGCAAACTGAAGACTTCGAGCGCGTGATCGAGGTATTGCGGGTGCATGATATCGGCTACTTCTTCTACATCGGCGGCAACGACTCGATGGACACGGCGCACAAGGTGGCCGCACTCGCGCAAGAACGCGGCCTCGACCTGGTCGCGACCGGCGTGCCCAAAACCATTGATAACGACGTGGGCGACAGCGAATTCCGGCTGGTGGATCACACGCCGGGCTACGGCAGCACGGCGCGCTACTGGGCGCTGAACGTCCAATCCGCCAACGAGGAAAACGCCGGTTCCAGCCCCGCCGATCCCGTCCTGGTGATCCAGGCGATGGGGCGCAAGATCGGCTACATCCCGGCCGCGGCGCGCCTGGCCGACCCGGCCCGCGAGCTACCGCTGCACATCTACCTGGCCGAATCGGGCGTGACGCTGGCGGAGATGGCCGACTACGTGAACGACGAGCTGCGGCGCAGCAAGCGCTGCATCGTCGTAGTCAGCGAAGGGTTCGACGTGGGCAACCTGGGCGAGCGGCGCGACAGCTTCGGGCATACGCAATACAGCGCCAGCGAAACCACCGTGGCGCAGGCGATCGTCAACTATCTCAATGGGGCCGGGCTTGCCGCGCACGGCGCTGCCCGCGCCAACATGCCCGGCACAGACCAGCGCCACAGCATGATCTACGCGTCTACGGTAGACCTGGATGAGGCGTACCACATCGGGCAGAAGGCCGTGCAGGTGGCCGCCAATGACGGTTCCGGCTTCATGAGCACCATCCTGCGTGAACCCGGCTCGATCTATGCGGCCCGGTTCGACAGCGTGCCGCTCAACCTCGTCGCCAACTCGGAGCGGTCGTTCCCCGCGGCGTGGATTGCCGAGAACCGACGCGACGTCACCGACGACTTCGTTCGCTACGCCACGCCGCTCATCGGCATGGACTGGCCGAGCATCCCCCTGGTGGATGGCCGCCAGCGTTACGCTCGGCTGCAACCGATCTTCGCTGAGCAGAAGTTGCGGGCCTACACGCCGCAAGCGCTGCGAAGCTGAACGAGATTTGGAGCCCATCCGTAGTCTAGCCCCTTGTGGGCGTCGCGGACGGGCACGAGGCTACAGAATTCTCGGAGTGGAGGCTTCAGATGAAGCCGAATATCCGAACTCCGACATCCGACATGGCTCCATTTCTCTGCGTGGAGTTGCACATCAGGCTCAAGCCATCAAAAAGCAAATTGTAGACACGGCAAAGCCAGGGTAGTGATTCTTTAAGAATCAGAGCCTCAGAGGCTCCTACCCACCCGCCCCGGCGAAACGTATCCATGTCGGATGTCGGATGTTCGCAAGTTCGTCTCTTCGCCGATGACAATCCCATTACATCATAGAACACATGTTCTTGTCAAGCCAATTACGATATGCGCTTTAATTGACAACCGGGGCGCAACGGCCTATAATTTCTCATTAATATTCCGATCGCGTCTCTCAGCCACCGCCGCAGCCCAGACGTCGCGGCCCCACCATCAACGAAAGCGAGTCGCCGTGGAAGACACCGGACAATGGACGCCGCCTGACAACGAGCCAAGCAGAACTCACGTCCGGGCCGGTAGCCTCGCAGCTTCAGTCGCCGACCTCGAACGACGCACCCTCAGCCTTAAAGCCGACATCAAGCGCGCCGCGGCCGCGGCCGATCGGATGCCTCCCCTCCAGTCCAGAGTCGAGCAACTCCAGCAGCGCGCGGCGGCGCTCGAGCCGGACGCACTGGCCGCGGCATTGACGCAGGCGCAGGACGAAGCCGGCCTGCTCTATTTTCGGATGCGCCCGTTGGACGCGCCCTCGACGCCCGCGCCCAAAATCGAGGACATCCGCCGCGTCCTGCCGCATGATCCCAACGCAACCTACCCGTTGCGGCAGAATAAACAGGTGCGTCGCATCGTGGTGCATCACACCGCCACCTCGCCCGGCGCAACCCCCGAACAGATCGCCCAGGCTGAGGTTGATGCGGGCAAACCGGGCCTCCGCTATCACTTCCTCATCGCGGCAGACGGTAAAGTCTACTGGACGCAGCCGCTTGAGGTGGCCGTGGCGCAAACCGGCGTGAGCGCGGTCAACGAGGACGCGATTGGGATTGCACTGATCGGCAATTTCATGCTCGTCGCACCGGGGCCGAACCAGATCGCGGCCGCGGCGACGCTCATCGCGTGGCTGCTCAGCCGGTTCGAGTTGGCCGCGGACGTGGTCGTTGGCCGCCGGGAGTTGGAAGACTCCGGGTCACCCGGCGCGCAGTGGGATCATCAGGCGCGTTATCGTGACGCCCTGCTCGCGCGCGTGCGGGCGATCCTGTGGAGTTCACGCGGGCCGGAAGCGATCATTGGCGAACTGCGGCAAGAGCTGCGCGACCTGCACGCGCGCGTGGCGTCCGACCGGGCGCTCGCCGCACAGGTCACCAGCCTCCAGGCGCAGGTCGCAGAACTCAGGACCGCGCCAGCTTCGATCATGCCATTGAACGGCGACGCCCTCTCCGGCGAGGATGAATCACGCGCCGCGATGGTGGTCGAGCCGCCGGGGTGGCGCGATGTCGTCAAGACCCTGCCCCGGCATCCCACGCTCGACCCGTACCCCAAGCGCGCCAAACCGCCGACGATGATCGTGATCCATCACACCGACACACCGAAAAACTTCACGGTCGAGCAAATCGCGCGCTATCACGTGTATGGCGAACGTAAGGATACGGACGGCAACATCGTCAAGGGGCCGTGGCCCGGCATCGGCTATCACTTCGTGATCGCTGCCGACGGGACGATCTACAAATGCCAGGACGAGATGACGCGCTCGTATCACGTCGGTGGTGCGGCCAACGACGTAGCGATCGGCGTCTCGTTGATCGGGCGCTTCATGAAGCTGGGGTATGACGGCAAGGCGCAGAAGGTCGAAGATCAGACCCCGACCCCCGAACAACTGCGGAGCACGGGTAAGCTGGCCGCATGGCTGATGCAGCAGTACAAAATCCCCGTGGATCGCGTGATGGGGCATCAGGACGTCTGGCCGCGCTCCACGGCCTGCCCCGGCGACTCCTGGAAAACCGGAACGACCTGGCGCACTCTACTGGTCAAAGAGATTCAGACCGCGCAAGACCCCCACACCACCCGCCAGATCGAGCATTACCTGCTGTTCTGGGATCACGGCGTGCAATGGGCACAGGGCGATTGGGACAACGCGCAGCCCTACATCGCCCGCTTCCGTCCCACGTGCGGATTCTCGGTGGATGATGCCATGTTGGCCCGCCGCGTCACCATCGTGGGCAGCGTGTTGGGAGTTAGCGGAACTGCGGAAGCCAGGCTGAAGGCCGCCGGGGTCACGGTGCATCGCCTGTCCGGCAGAAATGAGGCCGAAACGAAGGCGCTCCTCGACGCGCTGGTCGCCAAAGGCACACCGTGGCCCGGCGCGCAGAAGCGTACGCCCGACGCGCTCGAAGCCGCAATCGCCCTGCGCGATGTAGATCAGGTAGACGAGTTGCCCGTGCCCGATGAGTGGACGATTCCCGACGATTGGACGCCGCAATGAACAAGCTGGGCTTTTACATCGAAAACACCACGGTACCCTTCCTGCGCGAGGCGCTGCGCGAGGTCAAGCCGCCCACCATCCTGATCCATGCGGGCGACCGCGGCCTGCTGCAAGAGATTCGCAGGGACCTTTCGCCGGATTCGTTTGTGGTGGGGCGCATGTTCGTGCCGCTCTCCGAGCAGGAAGCATGGCTCAATGACCCCGACCCGGCGGGCCGGGGCCGGACATTCGCCGATCAAATTTTGAATTACGACATGGGGCTTGCGACCGAACGCGGCGGCAATGGGCGGTTGCTCATTGACGCCTGGATGGTGTTGAACGAGGCGCTGCGCGGCCCGGCGTCCTTTCCCGATGGCCGGCCGGACGCGGAGACGCTCCGGCGCGCCGAAGCGCTTGACCGGCTGCAACTGGCCTTTCACGAGCGCCTGGCCGAGCGCGGCATCGAGGCGGTCGCGTTCAACTTCGGCGCGGGCAACTTCACCCACCCCGATCATTATCTCAACTTGTTCCCTCGTACCCTGGATAGCTACACCTATCTGGGGTTTCATGAATATGGCTGGCCCACGCTGACCCCGAACGCCGGTAGTTCGACTGCGGCCCTGCTCTATCGGCGCTGCATGGAAGGCATCCGTAATCGCTATGGCGGCCGGCACCGGGCCATCATCACGGAAGCCGGGCTGGCGCGCATGTACAAATATCCTGCCGACGGGGCCGGTGACGTGGGTTGGCTCTATCCGGCCGATTCGATCCCGGAGGAGCAGTATTGGGATTCGTTGCGCTGGTACAACGGCGAGATGTTGAAAGACGGCTACACCCTGGGCGCGTGCATGTTCTCCGTGGGCCACAGCGGCCGCTGGGAAACGTTCCGCGTGTTGGGCAACGACAACGCGGGCCGGCCGATTTTGCTGATGAGCCGGATTGCCACCCTGGGGGCGAGCGCGCCCATGCCTGCTCCGACGCCCGCCCCGGTTCCGGCCCCCACACCTGAGCCAAAACCGAAACCCGAACCGGCCACACCGCTACCGCCCTCTGCGCCCGCGCCCGACCCGGCGCTCGGCAAACGGTTGGCCGACGTGGTGACCTATCTCAAGTTGACCGTGCAGCAGATCGAACAGTGGGAAAGCCTGCACGCCCAAATCGCCGCCCAAATCGCCGCGCTGCAGGACGCGTTGCACGAAGGCCCGGATGCATTCCAACTCAAGGTCCTGCAACAGCAGCTCGATCACCTGCAAGCGCTGCTGACAGGCTATGCCGCCAATCCGAACGCGATCACCTATCCGCCCGACCTGGCCGCCCTCAAGTGGCGAGTTTCCCGGCTGCGCCGCCAGGCCGAGCAGATAGACCGTGAAATCGAGAAGGCCGCAGGGCTGCGCGCCGAATGCGACGCGCTGGCAGCGGATTTCGCGGCCCTCGACGCAAGTTACAAGACGATCCCGGCCCTGAGACAACGCGCCGAACAGATGCTGGCCGAGGCACAGACATTGGGAACGAAGCTGAGTCCGCCGGCGCGCACGCCGTACCACGACGCGCGCGCCGGCGGCGCCACTGAAAACGGCCAAGACTTCGCCGCGCGCGACGCCGCGGACATCCACTGGATCATCATCCACCACGCGCCCGAAGTTGGCGTAGAAGACGTAGAACAGCCCGCGCGCACCGGCGGCATTGCGGAGTCGGTCGCGGCGCTCTATCACTTCTACATCGCCGCCGACGGCGCGACCTATCAAACCCAGGACCTGACCGCGCTCATCGAACACATCGGCCTGCACGGCGTGGACGTGGCCAGCATCGCCGTCGCGCTCGCGGGCCAGTTCGACGCCGACACGCCAAGCGCCGCGCAAATGGACGCGCTGGCGGACCTGGCGGGGTGGCTGATGGCGCATTACGGCCTCGGCGCGGATGCAATCCTCGGCGCATCGGAGGTCAAACCCGGCGCGACCTCACCCGGCGCTCAATGGCTACAGGGGTATCAGTATAAGCTGGCGCTGCTCGACAGGCTGGCGGAACACACAACCCGCGTTCCGGCGATTTGACATCAGCTGAAACCCGTGTATACTGTGCCCACAGTTACGGAGATTCACGAAACACACATGACCAACCCGACCAACGTTAAGCGCTCCAAGTCGAAGAAGCCTTCCCTGGCCTGCAGGGACGGCGGTCTGCGCTTGGAATAGCACTTACCGCACGTCAAGAAACGCCACCCTGCCAGGCCACACCAAAGCCGGCAGGGTTTTTGTTTGCCCGAAGAACGCTTTAGAATCACCCGAAAACAGGTAGTTTAGCCCCTCGTGGGCGTCGCGACGGATACAAGGCCCGAGATTGCAGCGAAGGACGAGGTCCGATGATCAATAACAACTTGAAGCGCGCTAAGAAGCAGGTCTCAAGCTTGCCAGACTGGATGTCTGGATAGGCCCGCTGGCGCATACCCTGAAACACGGCGCAGCCCCTTCCCCCGACCAGTCTGGTGGGAAGGGGCTTTTTGTTTGTGTCAAACTCACTCAATCTTAAGGAGAATCTATCATGTCTTACGAAGCTACGTGCCCGGAATGTGAAGGCAGCCTGACGCTCAACGATCCGTTGCAGGGTGAGATCGTGCCCTGCGCCTACTGCGGCGCCGACCTCGAAGTGATCTCGCTCAACCCATTGCGGCTCGACCTGGCTCCTGAGGAAGAAGAGGATTGGGGCGAATGACGCGCGTTGCTCTTCTCGTATCGCGGATTCGCGTCGAAGAGAAACTCCTCCTAACCGCGCTGGATGCGACGGGGGCCGATGTGCAACTCGTGGACGACGGGCAGTTGATCCTGGGCGCGACCCTGGACGACGCGCCGCCGCACCTGCTGTCGGGCGAAACGCTCCGCGCGGACGTCGTCCTCGAACGCTCGATCAGCACGGCGCGCGGGCTGTATGCGCTGCGCACGCTGGAGACCTGGGGTTTCCCCACGGTGAACCGCTATGACACGGCCGCCACGTGCGCGGACAAACTGCTCACCACCACGGCGCTGACCGCCGCGGGCGTGCCCCAGCCACACGCGCAGGTGGCTTTCACCGCCGAGTCGGCGCTGGCCGCCATCGAGGCAATGGGCTACCCGGTGGTGTTGAAACCGATGGTCGGGTCGTGGGGCCGCTTGCTGGCCCGCATCAACGACCGGGACGCCGCAGAGGCCGTGCTGGAACACAAAGAGGTGCTGGGGTCCTATCAGCATGGCATCTTCTACATCCAGGAATTCATCGCCAAACCGGGGCGCGACATCCGCGCCTTCGTGATCGGCGACGAAACGATCTGCGCCATCTATCGCCAGTCGGAGCACTGGATCACCAATACGGCGCGCGGCGGGCAGGCATCGAACTGCCCCATCACGCCGGAGATTGACGCGATCTGTCGCCGGGCGGCGGCGGCGGTGGGCGGTGGCGTGCTGGCCGTGGACCTGCTCGAAGACCCGGAACGCGGGCTGCTGGTAAACGAAGTCAACCACACCATGGAGTTCCGCAACAGCATCCACACTACCGGCGTTGACATCCCGGCGCGCGTGGCGGCTCACGTGGTCGCCGTTGCCAGGGTGGGCCAGGAGATCGCCGTATGACCGCCGAAATGCGTGTGAGCATCGTGGGCGGTTCGGGATACGGCGGGGGCGAGTTGCTGCGTCTGCTATTGCGGCATCCCCATGTCGCACTGGCGCAGGTCGTTTCTCAATCTCAGGCCGGCCAGTTCGTACACAGCGTCCACCCTAACCTCCGCCCCACCTACGGTGAAACTCCCCTCCGATTTACTTCTCCCGATACGCTCGAACCCTGTGATGTCCTCTTCTTGGCCCAGCCGCACGGCGCGGCGCAAAAAGCCATCGAACGCTACGCCTCCCTCGCAGAACGCATCATTGACCTCTCCGCCGATTTCAGACTCACGTCCGCCGAAAACTATGCACAAACCTACGGCCATCCGCACGCCGCGCCGGAGTGGTTGGCGCGCTTCGCCTATGGCCTGCCCGAAGCAAACCGCGAGGCAATTCGTGACGCGCGCTACGTCAGCGGCGTGGGCTGCAACGCGACGGCGGCGACCCTCTCGCTGTTACCGCTGGTGCGCGCCGGGATGCTGGACGCCGAACGCCCGGTGATCGTGGACGTGAAAGCGGGTTCGTCGGAGGCCGGGGCGTCGCCCAGCGCGGCGTCACACCACCCGGAGCGCAGCGGCGCGGTCCGCTCCTTTGCTCCGACGGGCCACCGGCACGAAGCAGAGGTCGCGCAGACGCTGGGCGTCACGGCGCACATGTCCGTGACCTCCATCGAGTTGGTGCGCGGCATTCTGGCGACGACGCACGTCTGGGTAGACCCCGCGCTCACCGACAAAGACCTGTGGCGCGCGTATCGCGCGGCCTACGGGCAAGAGCCGTTCGTCCGCATCGTACATGAACGCTCCGGCATCTATCGCCACCCCGAGCCGAAACTGCTGGCAGGAACCAATCTGGCCGATGTGGGATGGGAGTTGCAACCCCGAACGGGACGGCTGGTGACCCTCGCCGCCCTGGACAACCTGGGCAAAGGCGCGGCGGGCAGCGCCGTGCAGTGTATGAACATCATGCTGGGCTGGGACGAACGCAGTGGGCTGGAATTCACGGGGCTGCATCCGGTCTAGCGTGCCTGCCGACCCCGGCGGAGTGCGCATCCTCAGATGCGCACTCCGCGAAGCAATTGAACCGACGGATGACTCAGGAGAGAACTCATGGAACCTATTATCGTGAAAATCGGCGGCGCGAATGGCGTCGAACCCGAAGCCGTTTGCGCCGATATCGCCGCCATCGCAGCCAGCGGTCGCCCGATTGTGCTGGTGCACGGCGTGTCGGCGGCGGCGGACATGCTGGCAACGCGCGTCGGCCTGCCGATCCGACAGCTTACCTCGCCGTCCGGGCACGTCAGCCGCCACACCGACCCGGAAACGCTGGAAATTTACGTCGCCGCCGTGAGCCAGGTTAACAAACGACTGGTCGGATCGCTCCAGCGGATGGGCTGCAACGCCGTCGGGCTTTCGGGGATGGACGGGCGCCTGCTGCAAGCGCGCCGGAAAACCGCCGTTCGCGTGGTCGAGAGTGGCCGCCAGCGCATCGTGCGCGACGATTACACGGGCCAGTTGGAGCACGTTAATGTCGCCCTCTTGCAAACCATGCTCGACCTGGGCTACGTGCCGGTGATCGCGCCGCTGGCGATTGGCGAGGAGAGCGAACCGCTGAACGTGGACGGCGACCGCGCGGCCGCGCTGGTGGCGGGCGCGATGCATGCGCAAGCGCTGGTGCTGTTGAGCAACGTGCCCGGCCTGTTGGAGCGCTTCCCCGACGAAGCCAGCCTGATGCGCCACGTCCCGGCAGAGCGGATCGAGTGGGCCGAAGCGGCGGCGCAGGGGCGCATGAAAAAGAAAGTGCTGGCCGCGCGTGAGGCGCTGGCGAGCGGTGTCAGCAGCGTCATCCTGGGCGACTCGCGACGACCAACGCCCGTGCTGGCCGCCCTTAACGGCGAGGGCACCGTCATCGGGCAGCCCACGCCCGCGGCATTCATGCCTGCAATCGGATGGGACATCACGTCGTTGCAACCGGTAACACAGGAGAGGCAAGGGTATGGATCAGAACGCGTGGATTGAACTCGAAGGGGCGCACACGTCCGGGGTCTACCCGAAACGACCGCTCGCCATCGTGCGCGGCGAGGGCGCGCGGGTGTGGGACGCCGACAACAACGAATACATTGATTGCGTCGGCGGGCAGGGCGCGGCCAACCTGGGCCACGCGCACCCGGAGATCGTGCGCGCCATCAGCGATCAAGCTGCGACCCTGATCACCTGCCCGGAAATTTTCCACAACGATCAACGCGCGCTGTTGCTGGAACGGCTGACCGCGGTCGCGCCGGCGGGCATGAACCGCGCCTTCCTGTGCAACTCAGGCACGGAGGCCGTAGAGGCGGCGCTCAAGTTTGCGCGCGTCTGTACCGGTCGGACGGGCATCGTGGCGGCCATGCGCGGCTTTCACGGGCGCACGATGGGCGCGCTCTCGGCCACCTGGACGCCCGCCTATCGAACGCCGTTCGAGCCGCTGGTGCCGGGCTTCCAGCACGTCCCTTACAACGACCTCGCGGCGATGGACGCCGCCATAGGGCCGGACACCGCGGGGGTACTGCTCGAAGTGGTGCAGGGTGAGGGCGGCGTCCATCCCGCCGACGCGGCGTACCTGGCCGGTGTTCGCGAGTTATGTCAACAACGCGGCGCGCTCCTAATCTTCGATGAGGTGCAAACCGGATATGGCCGGACGGGGACCTTCTTCGCGTGCCAGCGTTTCGACATATCGCCCGACCTGATGCCCGTCGCCAAATCTATGGCGGGCGGGCTGCCGATGGGCGCGTGCCTGATCGGGGATCGCGTTTCGGCCTTGCCAACCATGAGCCACGGCAGCACCTTCGGGGGCAACCCGCTGGCCTGCGCTGCGGCGCTGGCAACCATCGAAGTGATCACGCGCGACGGTCTTGCGGAACGCGCCGAGCGGTTGGGCAACGAAGTGCAGTCCCAACTGCGCGAGATCCGCTCGCCGATGATCCGCGAGGTGCGCGGGCGCGGCCTGCTGATTGGCGTCGAGTTGCGCGGCAAGGTCACACCCGTCCTGCAAAAACTGCAAGCACGGGGCATCCTTGCGCTGCCCGCGGGCGGAACCGTGTTGCGCCTGCTGCCGCCCCTGGTCATCACGGAATCTGATCTCGAAACCGTGGTGGCCGCCATCAGCGACATCTTGCAAGAGGATTAACGCATGTCATTGGAAAATTATGCCATCATTGATTCGACGTTGCGCGAGGGCGAGCAATTCATCAACGCGCAGTTCAGCCGCGATCAGAAAGTGCACATCGCCCAGGCGCTCGACGCGTTCGGCGTCGAATATCTCGAACTGACCTCGCCGCAAGCCTCGCCCGGCAGCCGCGACGACCTGAAGCTGATCGCCGGGCTGGGACTGAACGCCAGAATCCTGACGCACATCCGCTGTCACCGCGACGACGCCAAAGTGGCGCTCGACCTGGGCGTGAATGGCGTGGATGTGGTGATCGGCACGTCGTCTCGCCTGCGGCAGTTCGGCCACGGCAAGAGCATTGACGAGATCATTGACCTCGCCGCCGATGTGCTCACCTGGATCCGGGCGCAAGCGCCCGACATCGAACTGCGCTTCAGCACCGAAGATTCGTTCCGCAGCGAAGAGGCGGAACTGCTGCGCGTCTACCTGGCCGTAGACCGCCTCGGCGTGGTCAACCGGCTGGGCATCGCCGACACGGTGGGGATCGCCACGCCGACGCAGGTCGGTCGCCTGGTAGGGACGCTGCGCCGGATCACGCGCGCGGACATCGAGTTCCACGGGCACAACGATTCGAGCTGCGCCGTGGCAAACGCCTTCGCCGCTCTCGAAGCGGGCGCGACGCACATTGACGCCACGGTGTTGGGCATCGGTGAGCGCAACGGCATCACGTCGCTGGGCGGGTTCATTGCCCGGATGTACACTCACGACCGCGAAGAGACACGCCGCAAATACCGGCTGGATCAGTTGCGGCAGATCGAGATGCTCGTCGCCGAGATGGTGAACGTGGACATCCCGTTCAACAACTGCATCACGGGGTTCAGCGCGTTCACGCACAAGGCGGGCATCCACGCCAAGGCCATCCTCAACTCGCCGGAGACCTACGAGGCGCTCGACCCGCACGACTTCGGCCTCACCCGCTACATCTCCATCGCGCACCGGCTGACCGGCTGGAACGCGGTCAAGGCCCGCGCCGACCAGCTCGGCCTGACCCTCAGCACCGATCAGGTGAAATCGCTCACCCGGCACATCAAGGTGCTCTCCGACGAACACGCGCTCACGCTGGATGACGTGGACAACTTGTTGCGGTCGTGGGCTAACGGGCATCACGCGCCGGTGGAAGTGGAGGTGGGGATATGAACCAGACTTTCGTGCAGAAGGCGCTGGCGCGCGCCGCCGGGAAAGAACTGGCCGCGGTCGGTGAAATCGTGGACGCACGCCCGGACGTAGTGCTCAGCCACGACAACACCGCCGCCATCGCGCGCCTCTTCCAGACGTTGGGCAGCGCGCGCGTGGCGCACCCCGACCAGCTTGCCGTCACGCTCGATCACGCCGTCCCCGCGCCGACCGCGCAACACGCTGAGAATCACGCGGAGATTCGGCGCTTCGTGGCGCAGCAGGGCATCCGGCATTTCTACGAAGCCGGCCGCGGCATCTGTCATCAGGTGCTCAGCGAAGAGGCGCTGATCTTGCCCGGCCAACTGATCCTGGGGGCCGACAGCCACACGACGCACTTCGGTTGGCTGGGGGCGCTGGGCGCGGGCATCGGGCGGAGTGAGGTCGCCGCGCTGTGGGCTACCGGACAGCTCTGGCTGCGCGTGCCCGAAACGATTCGGATCGAATTGACCGGCGCATTGCCCGACGGCGTGACGGCCAAAGATCTGAGCCTCTGGTTGCTGCAAATCCTGGGGCCGGAGGCCGGGCTTTACCGCGCGCTGGAGTTCGGCGGGCCGGGGCTGAGCACGCTCTCCGTGGAAAGCCGGATGGTGATCCCGAATATGATGGCCGAATCGGGGGCCAAGAGCGCCTACCTCGAACCGGATGAAACGGTGTTCGCATGGTTGGGCGAGCGCATCGCGGCGCGCACCGGCGAACCGGCCACGCAAATAGAGGGCCGCCTTGCGGCAACGACGCTCTATCCCGACCGCGACGCGTCCTATGTGGGGCGCATTGACCTCGATCTCAGCGAGATCGGGCCGGGTATCGCCTGCCCCGACAACCCGGCCAACGTGCGGCCATTGGCCGATGTCGCCGGGACGCACATTGATCAGGCGTTCATCGGCACCTGCACCAACGGCCGGCTGGAAGACCTGGCGCGGGCCGCCGGGGTGCTGCGCGCGCCGGACGGACAGGTGCGCCATGTCGCCGCGGGCACACGGCTGCTCATCATCCCGGCGTCAAGCGAGGTGCTGCGCGCCGCCATAGAAGCGGGCTATGTGAACACATTCCTGGAGGCCGGGGCGATGCTGGGCGTGCCGGGCTGCGGGCCATGCATGGGCAACCACCTGGGCATCCCCGCAACGGGTGAGGTGGTGTTGAGCAGCGCCAACCGCAACTTCCGCGGGCGGATGGGCAACCCGGAGAGCGCGGTCTATCTGGCCGACCCCGCGGTCGTCGCCGCCAGCGCGGTGCTGGGGCGCATCGCCGGCCCGCGCGAGTTGACGGACAACGAGACAGCTCTTCGCGCCGCGCGCCCGCTGCCCGGCCTTGTGCTTCACAATGACGGAAACGCCGAACCCGCACAGATCGGTGATCGCGACGCTTCGCGCTCGAATGGAATATCGGATGGCCGAGCGTACTCCGGTCGCGTCTGGAAATACGGCGACGACGTGAATACGGACGTGATCTTCCCCGGTAAATACACCTACAACGTCAAGGAAGAGACGGAGATGGCCCTGCACGCGCTCGAAGACCTTGACCCCAGGTTCGCAGGCGCGGTCCAACCCGGCGACATCATCGTCGCAGGGCGCAACTGGGGTTGCGGCTCCAGTAGAGAGCAGGCGGTGGTCTGTCTCAAGGCGGCGGGCGTGCGCGTGATCATCGCCCGCTCGTTCGCGCGCATCTACTTCCGCAACGCCATCAACAACGGGCTGCTGCCGGTGGTCTGCCCTGAGGCCGTCGCGGCCATCGCGGCGGGCGAGACGGTCGCGGTGGACGTGGATCGCTGCATCGTGCGGTGCGCCGCCGGGGAGTTCGCCTTCCCGCCCTTGTCCGACTCGGCGTTGCGGATCTTCGAGGCGGGTGGGCTGTTGCCCATGTTGCGGGAGGCCGCATGACCACCATCTGCCTGATCCCCGGCGACGGCGTGGGCCGCGAGGTGACGCCCGCGGCCGGTCGGGTGCTGGCGGCCGTGTTGCAGGGCGTCACACTTACGTCCGCCGACGCGGGCTGGGACTGCTTCGAGCGCACGGGCACGGCGCTGCCGGATGCCACCGTTGACGCGGTGAACAGGGCCGACGCCGCACTCTTCGGCGCGACGCAATCGCCCAGCGGCGGCGCGCCGGGCTACGCCAGCCCGATCCTCTCGCTGCGCAAGCGGTTCAACCTGTATGCCAACTTGCGCCCGACGCGCCGGATGCTGCCCACCGACCCGGAAATAGACCTGCTGATCGTGCGCGAGAACACCGAGGGGCTGTATAGCGGGCGCGAGCGCCGCGAGGGTGATACGGCGATTGCGGAACGCGTGATCACGCGCGCCGCCAGCCTGCGCATCGCCGAGCGCGCCTATCAGGAAGCGCGGCTGCGCCGCCGCGCAGCGGGCACGCCGAAAGTCACGGTCGTTCACAAGGCCAACGTGCTGAAAGTGTCCGACGGGCTGTTCCGCGAGTGTTGTCTGGAAGTCGCGTGCGATTACCCGGACGTGCAGACCGGGGAAATGCTGGTGGATGCCGCCGCGATGTGGCTGGCGCGCGACCCCGCTCGCTTCGATGTGATCGTCACAACCAACCTCTTCGGGGATATCCTGTCCGATCTTGCCGCGGGGCTGGCCGGCGGACTAGGCATCGCGCCCTCGGCCAACGTGGGCGGTGACGGGGTCGCGGTGTTCGAGCCGGTACACGGCAGCGCGCCGGACATCGAGGGCAAGGGCGTCGCCAACCCAATCGGCGCGATCCTCAGCGCGGCGATGATGCTGGATCACCTGGGGCTGAGCGGCGAAGCGGAGCGCGTGCGTCGCGCCGTGCAGGCGACGCTCGATGGGGGGATCGCCACGCCGGACATCGGCGGGACGGCCACAACCGCGGAGGTCACCGGCGGCGTGCTCGCGCGCCTGTAAACTACGGAGAAGATCATGGCGGCGACGCTCAACGATTCAGACAGCATTCAACTCTTGCATAACCTGGTTAGTATCCCGTCCGTCTCGGAAACGGAAGGCGAGGCTGTGGCCTATCTGGTGGACTGGATGGCCGCGCACGGGATGGAGGCGCGCATAGACGCCGCGGGCAACGCCGTGGGGATCATCGAATCCGCGCCCGGCCCCGGCGACGCGCCGCCACGCGAGATCGTCCTGCTCGGCCATATTGACACCGTGCCCGGCTTCCCGGAGGTAACGATCCGCGACGGGCGGCTCTACGGGCGCGGCGCGGTGGACGCGAAAGGCCCGCTGGCCGCCTTCGCTGCGGCGGCGGCCCGCGTCGGCACCTTGCCCGGTTTACGCGTGGTGGTGGTCGGCGCGGTCGAGGAAGAAGCGGCGACCTCACGCGGGGCGCGGCAGGTCGCGCGCGACCGCACGCCCGATATGTGCATCATCGGCGAGCCGACGGGGTGGGAACGCGTGGCGCTCGGCTACAAGGGGCGGCTGCTGGCGAATCTCGCGGTGCGCCGGGCGCTTTCGCATCGGGCCGGGCCGGACGCCACCGCGTGCGAGCTGGCGGTGGACTACTGGAATCGCGTTCAGGGCGAGGTCGCGCAGATCAACGCCGGACGCGACCGGGCCTGGGAGCAACTCCAGGCCAACATCCGCAGCTTCGCCTCGGAAGACGACGGCCTGTTCGAGTCGGCGCACCTAGCGATGGGGTTTCGCCTGCCGACGAGCATGACACCCGATGAACTCAAGGAGCGCCTCTCGCACTTGAAGAACGGTCACGATCTGCAATTCCGCGGCGCGGAGTACGCCTATCGGGCCGATAAGAACACGCCGCTCGTCAGGGCTTTCCTGGCGTCCATCCGCGCCGAAGAGGGCGCGCCGGGGTTCCTGGTCAAGACCGGCACTTCCGACATGAATGTCGTGGGCCCGATCTGGCAAGGCCCGATCCTTGCGTATGGCCCCGGCGACAGCGCGCTGGATCACACGCCGGGCGAACACGTGGAGATCGTGGAATGGCTGCGGGGGGTAGACATTCTGGAGGGAGTACTGCGCGGGATGGTGTAAGCAGTCAGGCGGATTGCACGTCTGCATGACGTGCATCATTTCATTGTCCGGCAAAAGCTGCTATGATGGTGGGGATACTTTGCATCTATCCGTAGTTTAGCCCCTTGTGGGCGCTCGTGACGGGCACAAGGCCCTAGACTACGAATTTCCAGGATAGATCATCATCAACGGGAGGCCATCATGGCGCTGGACAAACGAGAGCTTTACCGATTCCCCTGGTCAATGAACGACAACCCCATCGCGTGGCTTGAAGTCACAGACATCTGTAACATCCACTGCGAGGGGTGTTATCGCCAGCACATGACCGGACACAAGACCCTGGAACAGGTGAAGGACGAAGTCCTGTTCTTCAAGAAATGGCGTAACCCCGACAACGTTTCGATTGCGGGCGGCGAACCGCTGATCTACCCGCATATCGTGGAGCTAGTCGCCTTCATCGCCGAGCAGGGTATTAAGCCGATCGTCCTGACCAACGCCAAGGCGCTCACGCCGGAACTGCTGCACGAACTCAAACGCGCCGGCATCGCCGGGTTCACCATCCACATTGACAGCCATCAGAACCGGCCCGGCTGGCAGGGTAAATCCGAAGCGGAGCTCAACGAATTGCGTCAGCACTGCGCCGACATGATCGCCGCGGAAGGTGGGATGTACGTCATCTTCAACTCGACGGTCTATCCCTCCTCCTTCCATGAGATCCCCGATGTGCTGCGCTGGGGCCAGACCAACATTGACCGTGTCCACGGGCTGGTCTTCATCACCTATCGCACGGCGACCACCGACGACTCTGTCGCCAGTGACTTCGCCGACCGGCAGGTAGACCTCAGCAGGCTCAGCTACACCACGGATCACTTCGAGGAGGAGTTCATCAAGTCGCCCGAGGTATGTGCGATCATCCAGGAATATTGCCCGGAATTTGAGCCGTCGGGCTATCTGGGCGGCACGATCCAGCACGACTCGTTCAAGTGGCTGGCGGGCGCGGTGGTCGGCAGCAAGACGAAGATTTACGGCTCCATCGGCAAGCGCACCATGGAGGTGGCCCAGGCCGGACATCATCTGCTCAAAGGGACCTATCTCGCCTACCTCACGCAGTCGAGCATCGGGAACAAAATCTTCGCGATGGCCCCTTACGACCCCACGCTGCGCAAAGCCGTGAAGGCGCGCATGAACGATGTCGCGCATCACCCATCGGCCGCGCTCGACAAGGTGTACGTGCAGAGCATCGGCATCATCCAGGCCCCCGACCTGCTGCCGGATGGGCGGGCCGATATGTGCGACTCCTGCCCCGACATCACGATCTACGACGGCAAGTTCGTCAACTCCTGTCGCATGGATGAGTACCGCATCTTCGGCGGGTTCGTCTCGGTGGTTGACAAGGATCAGGTCGAAGAGACGGCGCGCGCCAATTGACCGCGTGCGGCGCCTCCGAAATCAAAAGGGTAAACATACACAGAGTCGAGGCTTCACCCGGTCAAGCGCACATCTCGTATTGCCAGATAACCGGCCGCAGGTCTCGATTCCAACGTAAGCACCATGCTTAAGCCTCTCGGCCCGACCCGCTTCGCGCGAGCTCTGGCGCGCATCCTGCGCGGCCGGCCCAATATTCCCGTGGGCCTGGCGGATAATGTCCCCCTGCGCACGATCTTGCAGCGACGCAGCGTGCGCAGTTTTATGTCAACCGAGATCCCGGACGACGTGTTTCAGGCGATCATCGAAGCCGGTCGTCTCGCGCCTTCCACCGTCAACCTCCAGACGTGGAGCTTCGCCGTCTTCACGCCGGAAACGTGGCAGGAGCATTTCGGGCGCGGCATCCCCTTCCGCGGCCGGCGCGCCGTGATCGTATTAGCGGACACGCACCGCGCGCGGGCCGTGCTGGATGTGTTTCCCAGCAGCCCGCTGGTGGAATACACGGTCGCCGTGATGAACGCTTCGCTGGCGGCAATGGCGATGAACCTCGCCGCCGAAGCGCTGGGCGTCTCCTCCGTGATGCTTTCCGAGACCGGCCGAAGCGGGTTTCTCGATGCCGGGTATCTGGCCGAAAAGCTCGATCTGCCGGAGCACGTCATCCCATTGATGACCATCGTCTTCGGCTATCCCCGCGGCGCGCTGCCCCCCATGCCGCCGAAGCTCCCCCTTGCGTCTGTCGCCTTCACCGGCGCCTACCCCCATGCAGACCCGGCGCTCATGGAAGCGTGGCTCGATGCGATGCGCGCCGGATATAAAGCGACGCATCTCAGTTCATCCTTCGAAGCACAGCTCAAGATTTACCAGGATAAGCTCGCGCGCGCCGAAAGCGATCTGCAACGCATGGTGCTGGGCGCGGACAACGCAGCGGATGAAAGCGGATAAGCGGATAGGTCGTGTGGGTCATCCGCTTATCCGCTTTCATCCGTTGCCCCCTGCGCCATTTTCCACCTAAATAAAAGTACGCTATCAAATAGTTCGGTGTGTGACCATTCGGGTGTATACTTACAGATGCGCCAGAGTATGCGATGTAAACTTTGACGCTTGGAGAAAGAAAACCCACGATGACGCCATTTGCACCCGAACATGCGGCAGGAATGCGCGCGATGATTAAAGCCCTGGCCGGTGACGCCGACGCGACCGGCGTCGAGTTGCGCTCGGCCATCCGCATGATCGCCAACCAGTATGACGCTGTCGAGGATGAGTCGTTAGGTCAAGCCGGCCTTTCGGGGCCGCGCTGGACGCTCCTCTTGCGCCTGAGCGGCGAAGAACTCCGCGGCAATACGGGCGTTTCCCCTACCTATCTCAGCAAATGTTTGCGGGTCAGCAAGAACACCGTCAGCTCGCTGCTGAACGGGCTAGAGGAACAAGGGTTGGTGGAACGGGTGCTCGATGCGGAAGACAGGCGTTCTTTCCAGATTCACCTCACACCCACAGGGCGCACCGCTGTAAGGCAAACTGCCCCCGAACACATCGCACTTCTGAATCGCGCGTTGTCGAGGCTGTCGCCAGACGAACGTAAACAACTGGCGGACCTCCTGACCCGGCTGTATTCCGGTCTGACTGAAGAAGCGGGCGCACGCGCCGCAAGATCAAACGTCATCGAATCTGTAGGATAGCAGGCGCAACTTCGCGCATTTCATTATCGGAGGTGCTGCATTGACGTCTGCAACGTATTCCAAACAAGGCGGTCCAAACGCCGGCGGCGCACGTCCCGGCGGCGGGATGGAACGCCCGGACATGAGCAACCTGTCGCGTGCGATTCGCAATCTGGGCAAACACTGGAAGCTGGCGCTGCCGGCATATATCGCGCTGATCATCTCGACGGTCGCGCAGCTTGCCATCCCGCAGTTCGTCCAGAACATCATTGACGCCATCACCAATGGCCTGATCGCGCAACGGATTTCCGGGTTGCCTGCGGCAGCGCAAGCGCCGGCCATCGAAGCCGCCGGGTGGAGCCAGGCGCAGTTCACGCTGTACACCCAGGGCGCGACGCGCGCCATCCTGATCGCCGGTTTCATGATCGTGTTGTTTGCGGTCGCGCGCGGCGCGTTTGCGTTTATTCAAGGTTACGTCGCCGAACGCGCGTCGCAGGAAGTGGCGTTCGATTTCAGGAATGAGATCTTCTCACGCATCCAGACGCTCTCTTTCAGCTACCACGACCGCAACCAGACCGGCCAGTTGATGATCCGCGCGACGGACGACGTGGAGAAAGTGCGCCAGTTCATCGGGCAGGGGTTGCTGTTGACGCTTCAGGCCGTGATCTTGCTGACGGGCGCGCTGATCCTGCTGTTTCTCACCAACGTCCGGTTGACGCTGGTGATTCTGCCCGTCTTGCCGGTCGCGTTCGGCATCTTCATGATCTTCGGCAGGATGACGCAGCCGCTCTTTATGGGCGTGCAACGGCGGCTTTCGGTGCTGAACACGCTGCTGCAAGAGAACCTGGCGGGGATCAAGGTGGTGAAGGCGTTTGCGCGTGAGCCCCAGCAGCAGGCCCGTTTCGACAACGCCGCAGATGACCTGCTGCATCAACAGATTAAAGTATCGCGCACCTTCTCGTTTATCTTCCCGTTGGTGTTCCTGATCGCCAACCTGGGCCAGGCAGCCGTACTCTTCTTCGGTGGCCGGCAGATCATCAACAGCACATTGACGTTCGGCGAATGGCAGAAGTTCAGCCTCTATCTGGCCTTCGTCTTCTTCCCCATCGGCCAACTGGGCATCATCATCTCGCAGATGTCACAGGCCGGCGCGTCGGCAAACCGCATCTTCGAGATCCTCGACGCTGAGAGCGAAGTCAAGGATAAACCTGGCGCGATCGAGTTGCCGTCTGTCGAGGGCCAGGTCGCCTTCGATGACGTGATTTTCCGCTACTTCGGCGGCGGCGAGCCGGTGCTGAAAGGCGTATCCTTTACGGCGCAATCGGGACAGACCGTGGCCCTGTTGGGTGCGACGGGCAGCGGCAAGACCACCATCATCAACCTGATCCCCCGTTTCTACGACGTCACAGAGGGGCGGGTCACCATTGACGGCCACGATGTCAGGGATGTCACCCTGGAATCGTTGCGCTCACAGATCGGCATCGTCCTGCAAGAGACGAATCTCTTCTCGGGCACAATCCGCGACAACATCGCCTTTGGCCGGCCCGATGCAAGCGACGAGGAAATCTTCGCGGCGGCGAAGGCCGCGGCCGCGCACGACTTCATCAGCGGGTTCGCCGAGGGCTATGATACGCCGGTGGGCGAACGCGGCACGACCTTGAGCGGCGGGCAGAAACAGCGCATCGCCATCGCCCGCGCCTTGCTGCTCGACCCGCACATCCTGATCCTGGATGACTCGACATCGAGTGTAGACACCGTCACCGAACACGAGATTCAGCAGGCGCTGGATTTGTTGATGGACGGGCGCACGAGTTTCGTGATCGCGCAGCGCATCAGCACGGTGCGCCGCGCCGATCAGATTCTCGTCCTCGACAAGGGGCGGGTCGTCGCCAACGGTACACATGAAGAATTGATGGAAAGCAGCCCCATCTACGCCGAGATCTTCGCCTCGCAGTTGGTCGAAGATGCTCCCAGCGCGGCCATCCCGGCCCCTGAACTGATCGAGAATTAAGGAGAGCGTATGTTCGGTCTTGACGGCGGACGCCGGATGTATGATAAGGAAACCACGAAACCTGTAAGCACCAGCAAGACGATACGGCGCTTGATGGGCTATTTTCGCCCCTACTGGCCCGTGCTGCTCCTGGTCGCAGCGATGATCATTGCCAACACCTGGACACAGGTCATCACACCGCAACTCACCGGTCAGGCGGTAGACTGTTACCTGACGCCCGGCGCGCTCACGGGGCTGGCGGTCAACGCACCGGCAGGCGCGTCCGCGGGAGGCGGCACGGCAGGCATCGGCGCCGCATCGCAAACCAATTGCAAGTTGAACGTGCCTTTCCTGGGCTTGACGCCCATCCCCGCAGGTTCAACCACCGCTGACTACATCGCTGGGCTGGGCCGGCTGGTGCTGGCGCTGGTCGGCATTTACATCATAGGCAGCATCATGGGCGGGTTGCAGTTCTTCCTCATGAGCTGGACCGGGCAGCACGTGATCAAAACGTTGCGCACCGATATCTTCGCCCACATCCATGAGCTCTCGCTGAATTACTACGCGGAGAATGAAGCGGGGCAGATCATGAGCCGCGTGACAAACGACGTGGACACGATCTCGCAGGCGTTTGGCTTTGCGCTGATCAACGTGCTCAGCGGGGTGTTGCTGCTCGTCTGGATTGCGATCAACATGCTGCGCGCCAGCATCCCCTACGCGCTCATCAGCCTTTCGATCGTGCCGGTGATGTGGCTCGCGACCAACTGGTTCTCGGGTCAGGCGCGACGTGCCTTCCGGCGCAGCCGCCAGGAGATCGGACGCGTCAACGCTGATTTGCAGGAAGGCATCGCGGGCGTGCGCGAGGTACAGGCGTTCAGCCGGGAAGAAGCGAACATCGAGAGCTTCCGGGCCTCCAACGCCGCCAACCGCGACGCCAACGTGCGCGCCACGGCGTTCACAGCGGGCTTATCGCCCACGCTGGAGGCGCTCGGTTATCTCGCCATCGCCATCACCACCGTGACCGGCGGTCTGGTTCTGTTGGGCGGGCAATCGTTGTTCAGCACGGTGATGTCGCTGGGCCTGATCATCACCTTCCTCGGCTACGTCCAGCGGTTCAACCAGCCGATCCAGCAGATTTCCGTGTTGTGGACCAACCTGCAAAGCGCGGTCGCGGGCGCAGAGCGCATCTTCGGCATCCTCGACGAGGTGCCGGACGTTCAGGAGAAACCGGACGCCGTCGTCCTGCCGCCGATCAACGGCCAGATCGTGTTCGATGGTGTCTACGCCTCGTACAAGGTGGGCGAGCCGGTGTTGTGCGACGTCAGCTTCACGGCCGATCCGGGCCAAACCGTTGCCATCGTTGGCCCGACCGGCGCGGGCAAGACCACGATCATCAACCTGATTCCCCGGTTCTACGATGTGACGAAGGGCGCGGTGCGGATTGACGGCTTCGATGTGCGCGACGTGACGTTGGCGAGCCTGCGCAGCCAGATCGGCATCGTGCTACAGGACAGCTTCCTGTTCAGCGAGTCCGTGATGGAGAACATCCGCTTCGGCAAGCCGAGCGCCACGGATGATGAGGTCAAGACGGCGGCGAAGCTCGCCAACGCCGATGATTTCATCCAACGGCTGCCGCAGGGATACGATACGGTCCTCGGTGAGCGCGGCAGCGGCGTGAGTTTGGGTCAGCGGCAGTTGCTCGCGATCGCGCGTGCGGCCCTGGCCGATCCGCGTATCCTCATCCTGGACGAAGCGACTTCGAGTGTGGACACCCGCACGGAGCGCCAAATTCAGCACGCGCTGGACGAGTTGCTTCACGGGCGCACCAGCTTCGTGATCGCCCACCGCCTCAGCACGATCCGCAACGCCGATCAGGTGTTGGTGCTGGAAGACGGCGAAATCGTGGAACGGGGCGCACACGATGAATTGCTGGCGAATCGGGGCGAGTACTATCGGCTCTACATGAAGCAGTTCAGGGGACAGGAAGAGAACGGGCAAAAGGTAGACGAACCCGGCCAGGTTGGAGGGTTGAGCACAACCCCGGCCGCGGCATAGTCAACCTTACCCGCCCGCGGGGGGGGGGGGGGGGGGGGGGGAGGGGGAGAGCC
>JBBQRS010000075.1:0-24772 GCA_038214535.1 Anaerolineae bacterium | reverse complement strand
CGCTTCGGCATCCTCATCACGGATGAAGCAGGCCGCGTGGTGCGCTTTGTGGAGAAACCCAAAGAGCCGCCCAGCACCCTCGCGAACATGGGCGTCTACGTGTTCAACGTCGCAGCCCTGCTCGGTCAGCTTGAGGCCCTGTCTGAGAAGCACAAAGAGCTGGACTTCGGCAAGCACATCATCCCGGCGATGGTCGCCGAAGAACGTGGCGTTTACGCTTACCCGTTCGAAGGCTACTGGGTAGACGTCGGCACGGTAGATGCTTACTGGCAAACCAGCATGGAGCTGGTCGAGCCGAATTGCGAATTGAATCTCCATGACCCTGCCTGGGTCATCCACACCCGCAGCCAGGAGCGCCCGCCCTTGCGGGTCGGCCCGCAGGGCAGCGTGCAGGAAAGCATGATCTGCAACGGCGCCATCGTGCGCGGCCAGGTCATTCACTCGGTCCTTTCGCCGGGGGTCTACGTCTCGCCCACTGCCATCGTGCGCGACAGCGTCATCATGAACGATACACGGATCGAAGAAGGCGCCATCGTAGATCGCTGCATCCTTGACAAGGACGTTGTGGTCGGCGCGGGCACACGGCTGGGCTGGGGCGACGACAACACGCCCAACATAGCCGCGCCCGGCCACTTCGACACCGGCATCACCGTCATCGGGAAAGGCGCACACCTCCCGCCCAACCTGAAGATCGGCCGTAACGTGGTCATTGAGGCCGGCGCGCCGGAGGAAGCCTTTGCCGCGTTCGGCGACAACGTGCCAAGCGGACAATCCGTAAAAGGGAGGCAAGCATGACGGTCATGGCGATGATCCTCGCGGGCGGCCAAAGCCCGGCCCTGAGCGTCCTCACAAGCGACCGGTCGGAGGCCGCCGTCCCGTTTGCGGGCAAATACCGTATCATTGATTTTACCCTGTCCAACTGCGTCAATTCCGGCATCTTCAACGTCGCGGTCTTGACACAATATCAGCCGCGGTCGCTCAACGAGCACATCGGCCTGGGGCGTCCGTGGGACCTCGACCGCGCCACCGGCGGCGTTCGGCTGTTACAGCCGTACCAGAGCTCACACACTGACCGCGGCGCGTGGCAAGAGGGCAACGCCGACGCCATCCGGTTCAACATGGACATCTTGCGCGACCCGGTGGATGAAGTACTGGTGCTCGCGGGCGATCACATCTACCTGATGGATTACGGCCCCATGTTGCGCCTTCATCGCGAGAACAACGCCGACGTCACCCTCGCCACGCGCACCGTGCCGATTTTCGACGCGCACCGCTACGGCATGGTGACCACCGACGCCGACAACTGCGTCACCAGCTTCGAGGAGAAGCCGGGCCGTCCCTCCGGCAACGTCGCCAGTATGGGCATCTACGTCTTCAAGCGTCAGGTGCTGGCCGACTGGCTTAAGGGTCCCGGCGCAGAACAGCGCGACCTGGGCCGCGACGTGTTGCCCGCGATTGTCGCTGCGCACCGGGTCTACGCCTACCCGTTCCAGGGCTACTGGGCCGACGCCGGAACCGTGCAATCCTACTATGAAGCCAACATGGCCCTGCTGACCGAGAGTCCGACCCTCGATCTGTATAACCCCGACTGGGTCGTCCATACCCGCAGCGAGGAGCGACCGGGCGCGCTCATCGGCGCTGCCGCCCGCGTAGAGGATAACTTGCTCTGCGATGGTTGTCGCGTGGATGGCATCGTGAGTCATTCGATCATTGGGCCGGGCGTCCAAATCGCGCCCGGCGCTGTCGTGCGCGACGCCATCATCATGACCGACGCCGTCATCGAAGAAGGCGCACACGTCGAGCGCGCCATCCTCGACAAGCGAGCGCGGATCGAGGCAGGGGCGCGCGTCGGTTGGGGCGACGACAACACCCCCAACCGAAAATTGCCCGAACGCCTCAACACCGGAATCACCGTGATCGGCAAGCGCGCCGTCGTACCAGCGGGCTACACCGTGGGTCGCAACGTCGTCCTCTCCCCCCGCGTGACGGAGAAAGACTACACTTCCAAAGAAGTCGCCAGCGGCGAAAACATCGTCCTGACATAGCCCCGCAACCCCTTCGTAGTGACGGCTTTAGCCGTGTGGATGCGCTTTACGGCTGAAGCCGTCACTACGAAGGGGTACCCTTGTTTCCTTGTATCCTTATACCCCCCCATTAGTGATATATGCTCATCTCTGCTATAATAATCCTCAAATCAAATAGATATGCGATGGGCTGAGAAGTATCACTTGGCTCTAATCGCCAAACAGGAAGGATTCTCAGTGACATTCGCAGAATTGAACCTCAGCCCGCGCCTGATGGCGGGCATCGAGGCGCAAGGTTTCATCGCGCCGACCCCCATTCAGGAACAGGCGATCCCGCCGGTCATGGAAGGCCGTGACGTCATCGGCCTGGCCCAAACCGGCACCGGCAAGACCGCGGCCTTCGCCCTACCCATTCTTCAACGCCTGGAAAAAGGCCCGCGTAACCGCGTGCGCGCCCTGATCGTCGCGCCCACGCGCGAACTGGCCGAACAGATCCATCAGGTCTTCAACGACCTGGGTCGCCGCTCCGGCCTGCACAGCACCACCATTTACGGCGGCGTCGGCATGGGCGGGCAACTCGCCGCGCTCCGGCGTGGCCCCGAAATCGTCGTCGCCTGCCCCGGTCGCCTGCTCGATCATCTCAACCAGGGGACGATCAACCTGTCGGGCGTCGAAGTACTGGTGCTCGACGAGGCTGACCGCATGTTCGACATGGGCTTCCTGCCCGACGTGCGCCGCATTGTGCGCGCCGTGCCGCAACAACGGCAGACCCTGCTCTTCTCGGCCACCATGCCCGAAGACATCCGCCGGCTGACCCGCGAAGTGCTGGTTGACCCGCTCACGGTCCAGATCGGCCTCACCGTGCCCGCCGAAACCGTCTCCCACGCCATCTATCCGATCGCACATCACCTGAAGACGGACCTGTTGATGGAACTCTTGCTGCAAACAGGCACGGGGTCGGTGCTGGTCTTCACCCGCACCAAGCACCGCGCCAAGCGGGTGGCCGAGCAGCTTGCGAGCGCCGGCTTCCGCGCAACTGCCTTGCAGGGCAACCTCTCGCAAAATCAGCGCCAGGCTGCGCTGGACGGCTTCCGCCGGGGCAAGTTCCAGATTATGGTCGCCACGGACATCGCCGCGCGCGGCATTGACGTGTTGACCATTTCGCACGTCATCAACTACGACATGCCCGACACCACCGACGCCTATACGCACCGCATCGGTCGCACCGGGCGCGCCGAGCAGACCGGCATGGCCTACACCTTCGTGACGCCGGACGACTCGACCGCCATGCGCGACATCGAGCGTGTCCTGGGCGAAAAGCTCGAACGGCGGCAGGTCGAGGGCTTCGACTATCGCGCCCCCGCGCGCTCGAACGAAGCGCCCCGCCCCACGCGTGCACCACGCCAGGCGCGCGAAGACCGGCCGGCCAGCTCCGGCTCGCGACCCTACCGGGGCGCGCCGCCGGCCTCCAGAAATCGCGCTCCCGACTCCGGATGGCGACCGCGTCCGTAGCACCCGCCCGCCGCGACCCGCTCGCCGGGATCCCGCGTCCCGCCGAGCGCCGGCTGGCCCTGCGGGTGACCCCGGCGGCGCAGCGCGCGCTGCGCCAGGGTCACCCGTGGCTCTTCGCGCAGGGCATCACCGACCTGCGCGGCGACGGCAAGGCCGGTGATCTCGCCGTGGTCTTCGATGAATACCGGCGCTTCCTCGCCATCGGCCTCTATGATCCCGCCTCCCCGATCCGCGTGCGGATTCTCCAGCACGCGACGCCCGCGACCATTGACCGCGCCTGGCTGCGCGACCGGCTGGGCGAGGCCGCCGAATGGCGCGCCACGCTGCCCGAAACCGGCACAACCGGCTATCGGGTGGTGCATGGTGAAAATGACGGCCTGCCCGGACTGGTGATTGACCGCTATGACACGACGCTGGTGGTCAAGCTCTATTCGGCGGCCTGGCTGCCCTGGCTGGCCGATGTGCGCGCCGCGCTGGACGAGGCCATCCCCGCGGGCGGCATCGTCTTGCGCCTCAGCCGCGACGTGCAACGCCGCCCGGAGGCCCTCTACGGCTTGTCCGACGGCACGGCCATTGCCGGTTCGCCGCCCGACACGGTGATCTTCACGGAAAACAGCCTGCGCTTCGAGGCTGACCTCTACCGGGGACAGAAGACGGGGTTCTTCCTGGATCAGCGCGACAACCGCGCCCGCGTCGAGCAGTTGGCGGCGGGCCGGCGCACGCTCAACGTCTTCGCCTATTCCGGGGGGTTCTCGCTCTATGCGGCGCGCGGCGGCGCGCCCGAAGTGGTCAGCCTCGATGCCAGCGCGCCCGCATTGGCTGCCGCGGAGCGCAATTTCGCGCTCAACAGCCACATCCCCGCCGTCGCCTCAGCCCGTCACGAGTTGCTTCAGGCCGACGCCTTCGACGCCCTCGCCGCCATGCAACAAGCGGGCCGCCGCTTCGATCTGGTGATCGTGGATCCGCCGTCGCTGGCAGGCAGCCAGAACCAGGTGGACGGCGCGCTCCAAGCCTACAGCCGGCTCACGGGGTTAGCGCTGGGCGTGCTGGAACCCGGCGGCGCGCTGGTGATGTGCTCCTGCTCGGCCCGCGTCGGCGCGCCCGCCTTCTTCGCCACGGTGCATCGCGCCGCGGCCCAGGCAGGCCGCCCCCTTAACGAGCTGGATCGCACCGGCCACGCCATAGACCACCCCGTGCGCTTCCCCGAAGGCGCCTATCTCAAGGCCCTCTTCGCCACCGCCTGAGGCTCGTAGTGCGGACTTCAGTCCGCGCCTCCGCAATTCGCAGTAAACCGCCCACGGCGCAGAGAACTGCGCACTACAAACCACATCCCGCATCTGAAGGCTCGTAGTGCGGACTTCAGTCCGCGCCGCAGTCCACGGTAAGCCGTCCACGGCGCAGAGAACTGCGCACTACGAGCGATCGCTTGTCGTAACTTCTGTTGCCCGCGCAGCCTCCAACACGCCGCCGGGGGCAAAATTGCTTGCCAGTTCCTCGAACATCACCGGGCGATCCGCGCCGCCCTCGTTCGTGAGCAGCAGCGCCTCGGCATAGGCCTCGATGTCCTGCACAATTCGGTCATAGCGATAGTACGCCAGCGCTGCCCGGTTGATGGGCGTTGGCCCGTATCCCTCGTAGAACGCCGCAATCTCAGAAGGTGTATTCCACACCGGATGCCCCGCGCCGATGAACATCAGGTCACGCTCCCTGGGCGCGTAAATCAAATTGTCCCAATCCACGATATAGAACGCGCCCTCAACGGTCGCCAGGATGTTCCAGGCGTGCAGGTCGCTGTGACAGAGGACGGATGCGGGAGACTGCCGGGCGAGAGTTTCAGCAAGGCTTTCGGCGCGCGCAACACAATGATCTATCTCGACCTTGTGCGCCTGAAATAAATCCGCGGTCTGTGCGGCGAAAGGTTCCGTAAAAGTGCGCTCCGAGACGATTGTCTGAAACATCCTGACCCGGTCGCACCAATAAGGGTCATACGTCTCACGCGGAATCCCCTGCCGCAACACAGCGGGGAGCTGCGCGTCGTGGAGCTGCCGCGTCGCGGCCCCGAACTCCACCATCTGCCGCGCCGAGAGGGGCGCGTCCACCGCGTCCCGGCCCTCTACAAACGGAGACACCATCACGGTGAACGGCTCCAACCGCGTCCACAGCGCGCCGTCGTGCGTCGCATAGGGCGCGATGACGTGTGCGCTACCCTGCGCGTGCAGCCAGTGCGGAACCGTCACGGAGGGCGCGAACAACTCGCCGCGGCGCAGCTTGCAAAAATAGGTCGCGCCATCCGCGGCGTCGGCGCGATACACCGCGGTGTCCTGGTCCGCGCCGAGGGGCAGAAACGTCACGTGGGCCATCGGCAAGCCATACGCCGCACCCAGGCACGCGATCAGCGCATCGGCGCTGAGGTCAGGCGCTTCCAGCATCTCAGTGCCGCGCTTCCGCGCCCGGATCGTCGCGCAACAATTCCAGCGCGTGCGGCAGCACCGGCAGGATCGTTGCCAGGTTCTCTACCGCGCCCTTCGGGCTGCCCGGCAGATTGACGATCAGCGTGCGCCCGCGGATGCCCGCCGCCGCCCGGCTGAGCATGGCATGCGGTGTCACCCGCAGACTCGCCGCGCGCATCGCCTCGGTCAGCCCCGGCGTCTCGCGCTCGATCACCGCGCGCGTGGCTTCCGGCGTCACGTCGCGCGGCGCGAAGCCCGTCCCCCCGGTGGTCAGGATCAGATCCAGCGCGTCCACATCGGCCCAGCGCGTCAGTTGCACCGCAATCGCCTCAACTTCGTCCGGCGTGATCGCCGTCACCGTGACCTCGGCCCCGGCCAGCCCGGCCGCGATGGCCGTTGCCAGCGCCGGGCCGCTCAGGTCCGCACGCTCGCCGCGCGCGCTCCGGTCGCTCACCGTCAAAATTCCCACTCGAATCATTACCATCTCCCAAACACGAGGCCCCGCTCGTAACGCGCTGTCCTCAGCGCCATCAAGCCCCCAAAGCGCAAAGACCTTCGCAGTCTTGTGAACCGCGAAGGTCTGCCATTTCATCGTAGTTTAGCCCCTGGTGGGCGTCGGCGACGGGCACAAGGCCCTGGACTACGGTAGCTCTAAATTGAACCGCTTTAGCGCTTCGTGTACTGAGGCGCCTTGCGAGCCCGCTTCAAACCGAATTTCTTGCGTTCCTTGGCGCGGGCATCGCGCGTCAGGAAGCCATTGTGCTTCAACACGGGGCGCAGCGACTCGTCGGCCACGCACAGCGCGCGGGCCAAACCCTGCAACACCGCGCCGGCCTGGCCGCTTGTGCCGCCGCCGGACACCACAATGCTGATGTTATAGTTATTCAGGTTTTCCGTGACCACCAGCGGCTGGGTCAAATGCAGGATGTCGGTCCCGCGATGGAAATATTCTTCCATCGGCCGATCATTCACAACAATCGTCCCCGTCCCCGGATACAGGCGCACACGCGCCGTGCTGGTCTTGCGTCGCCCGACTGCCTCATAATATCTGGCTGACATCGTTATCTCTTTCCTCCAACATGCAGGGCCTTCACGCGTACGGGAAGGGCTTCGGTTGTTGCGCCTGGTGCGGGTGCTCCGGCCCGGCGTAGACCTTCAGCTTCTTGATCAACTGGCGACGCAGGCGATTGCGCGCCAGCATCCCCTTAACGGCGGCTTCGATCACGCGCTCGGGGTGCTTATCGAGCTGGTCGCGCAGGCTGATCTCGCTCAAACCGCCCGGATAACCCGAATAGCGGTAGTAGAACTTCTGATCCAGCTTCTGCCCCGTCACGCGGATCTTGTCCGCATTGACCACGATGACGAAGTCGCCGCAGTCCAGGTTCGGTGTAAAGGTCGGCTTGTGCTTACCGCGCAAGACCATGGCGATCTGCGTGGCGAGCCGGCCCAACGTCAGGCCCGTCGCATCTACCACGTACCATTCGCGGCCTGCCTCGATTTCACTGGCGGTTGCGCTATACGTTCTCACGTCTCAATTGCTCCTTCAAAGACCTTCAACGGTCCGAGAGACCGCGTAGGTCTCGCTATCGTAATCCACACGCATCAGACACAGCCCGCAGGCTGAAGCAGGCGGCGCTGCGACGGCCCGGCTTCCGGCGGCGAGGATTGCACTCACCCGCTCCACCGGCCATTGCCCCAGGCCCACCAACAGCAACGTTCCCACGATGCTGCGCACCATCCCGCGCAAGAAGGCATTGCCGGTCACGTCGAACGTGAACCGCTCGCCATCCTGTCGCCAGACGGCCCCTTCGATGCGTCGCACGGTGCTCCCCGGATGCGCCACACCTTCCGAATCGGTCCGCACCATCGGCCGGCCATAGGCGGCGAAATCATGTTCGCCCACCAGACGCAGCGCGCCGGCGTTCAGCGCCGCCAGGTCCAGCGGTTTCGCCACATGGAGGGCGAAGCGCCGGTCGAGCGGCGACCGGATCGGGCGATTCAGCACCGTGTACCGATACATCCGTCGCACGGCGCTAAAGCGTGGATGCCACGCATCTTCCGCAGCTTCCAGTGCCAGCACCGCCACATCGGCGGGCAACACGGCGTTCAGCGCCGGTTGGAGCATCCGCAGCCCATGCCGCCAGCTCGTCGCAAACCCGATCACCTGCCCCGCAGCATGGACCCCGGCGTCGGTGCGACCTGCACCCGCAACCCTGGAAGGCGCTTCAGCGAGCCGGATGCCGCACACCTGCGCCAGCGCAGCCTCCAGCACGCCCTGCACGGTACGCCCGTTGGTCTGCCACTGGAACCCGGCGAACTCGGTCCCATCATAGGCGATGACGGCCCGCACGTACCCGGTGGCCTCGTGCATCAGATCGGCCTGTCTGTAAAAGTAAAAGTGCGTGACCCCTCGCCTCAGCGGGCGGAGGTCTCTCCGACCAACTCCAGCACCACCATCTCGGCGCCGTCGCCCAAGCGCGGGCCGATTTTCACGATGCGGGTGTAGCCGCCCGGTCGTTCCACAAAGCGCGGCGCCACTTCATCAAAGAGACGCTTCGTCACTTCCGGATCGTTAATGGTGCGCGCCGCCAGACGGCGGGCGTGAACCTGATTGCCGCCTTCGCCCAGGCTGCGCTTGGCGACCGTGATCAAATGCTCCGCCTCGCCACGCACCGACCGCGCCTTGGCGTCCGTCGTGCTGATGCGATCATAGCGAAACAACTCGGTGATGAGGCTGCGCCACAGCGCCTTGCGCTGTGAGGCGTTCCGTCCCAGTTTTCTTCCTGCAACCCGATGCTTCATCGAAAATGACTCCCGGATGGTTCTTCAGGAAGCCGTTCTCCCGTCAATGGGGTCCCGGCTGCCTGCTCGTTTCTGCTTGAATCCTCTAAAGGTCCTCTTCGGACTCGATCTCAACCTCGACCGCATCCTCATCGTCGCCGTCAGCGCCGGAGGGCTGGTAAGAGATCACCGCCAGGTAACCCTTCTCGTCCAGCTTCTCCACCAACTCGTTCAGCGATTTGCGCCCAAAGTTGCGGATCGCCAGGATTTCTTCCTCGCCCCGCTGCAACTTCTCCAGCACCTCGCCGACTTTGGTGATACCGGCCCGCTTGAGGCAGTTGTAGGCTCGCACCGTCAGTTCGAGGTCTTCCACCGGCACTTCGTAAATCCGGCTTGGCACGCCCTGCGGCTCGGTCGCTTCCACCTCGATGCTCGACACGTCCGCGCCCGCAATCAGCGAAAGATGGCGCATCAAGAGCACCGCAGAATCCTGCAACGCATCTTCCGGCGTGATCGTCGCGTCCGTCCAGATATCCATCGTCAGGCGGTCATAGTTGGTCTGCTGGCCGATACGGGCCCGCGAAACCGCATAGCTCGCCTTGCGAGTCGGGCTATAGATCGCGTCCACCGGGATTTCGCCCAGCGGCAGCTTGCCGCGTTCCTCAGCCGGCGAATAGCCCCGCCCGCGACTCACGGTCATTTCGAGATCCAAGTCTACCTCGGGCGAATCCGCCGTCAGCAACAACAGTTCCGGGTTCACGACTTCCACGCCGGGCGGGCAGTTCAGGTCGCCTGCGGTCACAGGGCCTTCACTGCGCACTTCCACGTGAATGCGCACCGGTTCATCCATATCCGACTTGAGGCGAATCTGCTTGATGTTCAGTAACAGAGCCGTCGTGTCTTCTTTGACATACGGGATCGGTGAGAACTCATGATGAACGCCGCTGATGCGGACGGAGCTCACCGCAGCGCCGGGCAATGACGACAGCAACACACGTCGCAAGGCATTCCCCAACGTAACCCCATAGCCGCTCTCCAACGGGCCAATCACAAAGCGCCCGTAGTTGCGTGAGCTGGCCTCACGCTCGATTTTGGGCAGCACAAGATTTAACAACGCTCTTACCCTCCTCTACCTACGGCACGGCTAGCGGCTGTAATACTCGACGATCAATTGCTCATTCAGCGGCAGATCAACGGATTGCCGGTCGGGCATCGCAACCACCCGGGCGCTCATGCGGGCGGCATCGAAATCGAGCCACGCCGGCACAGCGGCCGCGTTCAAGCGGTCGGCAGCCTCTTTGAAGAAGCCGTTGCTGCGGCTGAGGGAGCGCACCTCAATCACATCGCCCGCCCCTACCAGGTAGGAGGGCACGTTGTGATTGTGACCGTTCAAGGCGAAATGCCCATGCCGCACAAGCTGTCGCGCCTGCGCTCGGGAAGCCGCCAACCCCATCCGATAGACCACGTTATCCAACCGACGTTCCAGGGTAATCAGCAACGTCACGCCGGTCATCCCCTGCACCCGCCGGGCATTGCGGAAATAGCGCCGGAACTGGCGCTCTAGCACGCCGTAAATGCGGCGGGCGCGCTGCTTCTCGCGAAGCTGCAACGCGTAATCGGAATCCTTGTGGCGGAACGTCCCCTTCTTGCCGTGCTGGCCGGGGGCGTAGCTCCGCTTTTCAAACGAGCACTTCGGGCTGAAACAACGTTCGCCCTTCAAGAACAGCTTCATGCCTTCCCGGCGGCACAACCGGCACACCGGATCAATTTGTCTTGCCAACTCATTCCTCCTGAGAATAACTGCCTCGCGGCAGCAGGTCGTTGTCAGAGGGGTTTACAGCTTGGCGGACCTTCATCCCCCTCGCCCGCGAACCGTAAGGCGCTCACGCGCCCACGCTTCTTGGATCAATATTAATTTGTCATTCTGAGCGGGTTGACCCCTACGACACCCGTGGCCGCGAGACTCTAGCGAAGAATCTCTAGCCGTTCAGCATGACAGGTACAAACTTAGACGCGGCGCTTCTTCGGCGGGCGGCAGCCGTTATGCGGCAACGGCGTCACGTCCGTGATCGAGCGCACCCGCAAACCGGCGGTCTGCAAGGAGCGGATCGCGGACTCGCGGCCCGGCCCCGGCCCCTTGAGAAACACGTCGGCCTCGCGCATGCCCATATCCATGGCCGAGCGCGCGGCCTGCGTCGCGGCCAACTGCGCCGCATAGGGCGTGCTCTTGCGCGACCCCTTGAACCCCACCGAACCCGTGCTCGACCACGTCAGCGTGTTGCCCTGCGGATCGGTCACCGTCACAATGGTATTATTGAACGTTGACTGGATATGCACCTGGCCCATCGGCACCATGCGCTTTTCGCGCCGTGGCCCGGTCGCTCGGCGTGGTCGCCGTCCCGTCGTCGTGCTTGCTGCTTTCGCCATTTATCTTCTCCGTCCCAAAAGAACCATACAACGTGCGCTGCTGCGCCACGCGTGCGGGGCCACACCGGCCCCATAGCCGTTACTACTTCCGAGCGCGCTTCTTCCCCGGCACCGTCCGGCGGGCGCCGCGCTTCGTGCGGGCGTTCGTCCGGGTATTCTGGCCGCGCGCCGGCAGGTTCCGGCGATGGCGCATTCCGCGATAGCAGGCAATTTCCTGCAACCGCTTGATATTCATGTTGACTTCGCGGCGCAGGTCGCCTTCCACGCGATAGTTACGCTCGATCACCTCGCGCAATCGGGCCACCTGGGCCTCGTCCAGATCGCGAATCCGGATATCCGGGCTAATCCCCGTCATTTGCAGGATTTCCCGGCTGCTCGCCGGGCCAATCCCGTAAATATACGTCAGGCCATATTCTGCACGCTTCTCACGTGGTAAGTCTACACCGGCAATACGAGCCATCTGCTCCTCCTAAAGTTCAAACATCCCGGCCGGGCTTAGCCCTGGCGCTGCTTGTGTTTCGGGTTCGAGCAGATCACCAACACAGTGCCTCTGCGCCGGATGATCCTGCACTTGTCACACATTCGTTTAACCGACGGTCGGACTTTCACCTTACATCTCCCTCTGTTGTGCCTGAGTCGCTGTCTTAAGCCGTGATCGGCTGTATCTATCTAGACCACTCGTAGTTTAGCCCCTCGTGGGCGTCGGCGACGAGCACGAGACCCTATACTACGAGAGTTGCACATAGAAGCCAGCCCGTGATCGGCTCTTACAGCACGGTCAGGACGATCGCTTCGCCTTCAGTGACGGCAATACTGTGTTCGAAATGCGCCGAGCGCTTACCGTCCGCCGTCATCACCGTCCAGCCATCCGCCAGAACACGGGTGCGCCATGTACCGGCGTTCACCATCGGTTCCAGCGCCAGCGTCATGCCGGGCCGCAAACGAGGGCCTTTGCCCGCGCCGGGCGGCACGTAGTTCAGCACCTGCGGCTCTTCGTGCATCCGCCGCCCCACACCGTGACCGGTGTATTCGCGCACGACGGCAAACTCGGCCGCCGTCACGTACTGCTCCACCGCCCGCGAAATATCGGTGAGGTAGGCCTCGGCGCGTGCGGCGGCAATCCCCGCCCACAACGACCCTTCCGTGACCTCCAGCAGACGCATCGAGTCTACGTCCGTCTGCTCGACGACGTACGTCCAGGCCGAATCGCCGACCCATCCCTTGTAAATCGCCCCGACATCAATGCTGATGATGTCGCCGGGTTCCAGCCACCGTTCACGGCTGGGAATCCCATGCACCAACTCTTCGTTGATGGAGGCGCAAATCGTGGCCGGGTAGTCGTTCTTGCCCGTATGCGGGTAGCCCAGGAACGCCGGGATGGCGTCGTGCCCGCGGATGATCTCCTCGGCCCGGACATCCAGGTCATAGGTCGTCACACCGGGCCGCACCATCTCCCGCATCGCCTCGTGAACCCGGGCCACAATCCGGCCCGCCTCACGCATCTCGGCGATCTCCGCATGGTTTTTAAGAACGATCACTGTCCTGCCTCAGTCACCCTGCGTCCGCTTCACCGCATCCATAAGGTCGGCCTGTACGGCATCCATTTCCCGGTCGCCGTGCAGGGTCGTCAACACATCGTTGGCGAAGTAATAACCAACCAGCGGCGAGGTCTGCTTATAGTAGACAAACAGGCGGTTCCGCACGGTGTCCGGCTCATCATCAGTGCGGCGATACAACTCGCCTCCGCACTTATCACACACGCCCTCAACCCTCGGGGGCGAGTATTCCGTGTGATACATCGCCTGGCAATCGCGGCACACACGCCGGCCCGCCAGCCGGTTGATGACCGCCTCATCGCTCACTTCGAGCAACGGGGCCAGCCGCACCCGGTCGCCGCGCCCCGCCAGCGCCTTATCCAGCGCGGCGGCCTGCGGCAAGGTGCGCGGGAAACCGTCGAGGATCGCGCCCTTCACGCAATCGGGTTGCGCCAGCCGATCCATTACCATGTCAATCGTCACATCGTCGGGCACCAGTTCGCCGCGATCCATATACGTCTTCGCCAGCTTGCCCAGCGGCGTTGCGTTCTTCAGGTTCTCCCGGAAGATATCGCCCGAAGAAATGTGGGCCAACCCCAGCGCTTCCGCCAGCATCCGCGCTTGCGTGCCTTTGCCCGCGCCGGGCGCTCCCAACATAATCACGAACAACGGCTCTGCCTGCGATGTCATCAACGGACTCTCCCAACGATTAAGCCGGCGACCACCTGTAGTTTACCGCCGGCGTCTGACGCTAATGCCGAATAAAACCTTCGTAATGGCGCATCAACAACTGCGCCTCGAGCTGCTTCATCGTATCCAACACCACGCCAACCACGATCAGCAAGCCTGTGCTCGACACCAGCAGCGTGCTCGTCGCCGCACGGGTGGCCCCGCCGCCGAAGATCAGATGCACCAACCACGGCAGGATCGCAACTGCGCCCAGGAACACCGCGCCCACCAGCGTGATACGCGCCATCACCTTCGCCAAGTACTTCTCCGTGTTCGGCCCGGGCCGAATGCCGGGGATGAACCCGCCCTGCTTCTGCAACGTCTCGGCCAGATTCTGCTGGCGGAACACCACATCCGTGTAGAAGTAGGTGAACGCAATCACCAGCAAGAAATACAGGATCCAGTAGATATTGTACTGCGGGCTGAACACCCGGTTGATGCCATTCGCCGCCGTCCTGACAAACTCGCTCTGCGAATTCACCAGATAGCTGGCAATCGTGCTCGGGAAGATGAGCAAGCTGCTGGCGAAGATCAGCGGGATCATGCCCGCCGAGTTCACCCGCAGCGGCACGTGCGTGCTCTGACCGCCCACCACCATCAGGCGGTTGCCGCGCATCGCCCGCACCCGCTTGCCATATTGCACCGGAATCCGGCGCTGGCCTTCCTGCACCACCACAATCACCGCCACGGTGAGGATAGTCACCAGGATGAAGATCAACAACTCACCAATGCCGCCCTGCACGTAGGCCCGCTGGATGTTTGCCGGCAGGCTGGCGACAATGCCGCCGAAGATGATGATCGAGATACCGTTGCCGATGCCCTCTTCGGTGATGACCTGGCCCAACCACATGGCGACCATCGTGCCCGCCGTCAACGTCGCCAGCACCGAAATGGTCGCCAGCGGGTTAACCCGGAAGCCGAAATTGCTTAACACCGGCACGCCGCCCGAAGAAATGGGCTGTGACAAGATCGAAGCCTGCCCGAACGCCTGCAACAGCGCCATCGGGATGGTCAACCAGACGGTATACATGTTCAACTTCTGCCGTCCGGCGTCGCCTTCCTTCTGTAGCGCCTGCAACTGCGGCACAATCGGAATCAGCAACTGGATGATAATCGAGGCCGTGATGTACGGATACACCCCGCTCGCCATCACCGAGAAATTCGCCAGCGCGCCGCCCGACAGCAGGTTCAGAATGCCCAGCAACTGATTCGACTGGAAAAGCTGGCTCAACGCCTCCCGATTCACACCCGGCACCGGCACGTGGCTCAGGAAACGATAGATGACCAGAATCCCCAACGTCATCAGGATTCTGCGCCGTAGGTCCGGCAGGCGAAACGCATTACGCAAAGCGTCGAGCATGAGAATCTCCCGATTCGAGGCTTTTAGCCTTCGGCCTCAGACAACTCGATGGCCGCCGGCGTCAACTCTTCCACCGTGCCCCCCGCCGCAAGAATCTTCTCGCGAGCCGCAGCGGAGAACTTATGGACCTTCACATTCAGGGCCCGGTCAATCTCACCGTTGCCCAACACCTTGACCAGCACGTTCGGAGACTTGACGATCCCGGCCGCGGCCAGCGTCTCGGGCGTGATGTCGCTGCCCTTCGCGAAGGAGTTCAGCCGCTCGACGTTCACCGGCTCATACTCGACGCGCCAGATGTTCGTGAAGCCGCGCAATAACGGCAGCCGGCGCACCAGCGGAAGCTGGCCGCCTTCAAAGTACTGGCGCTTCCCGCCGCCGGAGCGTGCGTTCTGGCCCTTCGTGCCCTTGCCGGCCGTCTTGCCCTGGCCGCCGGAGATACCCCGCCCGATGCGGTTCCGTTCTTTCGTTGAGCCCGGAGCGGGCTGCAAATCATGTAGCTTCATTTCGTAATCTCTTCCACGGTCAGCAGATGGCGCACCTTATGGATCATCCCGCGTATCACGGGCGTATCCGCATGTTCCACCGTCTGGCCCAGGCGCGTCAGGCCCAGGCGCGTCACCGTATCCTTCTGATCGTGCTTGACCCCGATCGAACTGGTCGAGTAGGTCACCAGCAACATGGTGCTGGGTTTAGTCTTCTTGGCTGTCATTATTGCCGCCTCCGCGCAACCAGTGAGGCATCACTGCTTCAATCGGTTTGCCGCGCTTGCGAGCCTCTTCTTCCGGGCTCTTCAACATCTCAAGCGCCTTGAAAGTCGCCGCGACGACGTTCAGCATATTCGCCGAACCCTGCGACTTGGTCAGGATGTCGCGGATCCCTGCCGCTTCCAACACGGCGCGCACGCCGCCGCCCGCAATCACACCCGTGCCCGGGCTCGCAGGCCGCAACAGCACCTTCGCCGCGCTGAAATCGCCGATAACCGCATGGGGGATCGTCGTGCCAACCATCGCGACGGGCCGCATGATGCGCCGCGCCCGATCCGACGCCTTACGCACCGCATCCGGCACCTCGCGGGCCTTGCCCACGCCATAGCCCACCCGCCCGTGATTATCGCCCACAACGACGACCGCACGGAAAGCAAAGCGACGGCCACCCTTCAGCACCTTCGAGGTGCGGGCAATATGCACCACGCGCTCATCGAGCTGTTCGCGCTCGTCTTGCGGCGCGCGATCGCGATCACCCCGCGGCTTGCGGCGGTCCCCGCGCGAGGCGTCACGTTGTTGATTCGTTCGTTCTTCCGGCATCATTCCCCCTTAGAACTCCAGCCCGGCCTCGCGTGCACCGTCAGCCAGCGCCTTTACCCGGCCATGATAGGGATAGCCGCCCCGGTCGAACACGACGCGGGTCAGTCCCTTCGCCATCGCGCGCTGAGCCACCAATTCACCCACGCGCGCCGCTTGCTGCGACTTATTCAAATTCTCCAACTGCTCACGCAGTTCCGGATCCAGCGATGAAGCCGCCGCCACCGTATATCCCTGGTCGTCGTCAATCACCTGGGCGTAAATGTGTTGCAGGCTGCGGAACACGTTCAAACGCGGTCGTTCTGCAGTCCCATGAAGATTTCGGCGAATCCGCTCGTGGCGGCGTTCTCTAGCCTCTCGGCTCTCATACTTAGCCATTGACCTTGATCCCTCCTGACCGGCCGGGGTTGCCCACTTTCAGGCAGGCCGGGGCAGCGCACAGGCGCACCCTCCGCCCCAACTCGGACTCAGTAACCCCCGTGGAATAAACCCCGGAATGCCGGGCTACTTCTTGCCGCCGACTTTACCGCTCTTACCGGCCTTCAGCTTCACCACCTCGCCCTGGTTCCGCACACCCTTGCCCTTGTAAGGCTCCGGCGGGCGCAACCCGCGAATCTCGGCGGCTATCTGACCGACTTGATGCTTGTCAATCCCGCTGATCGTCACCAGGCGGCCCGTCCGGTCTACCTCGAAGGTGACCCCCGGCGGCGGCACGATTTCGATCGGATGCGAGTAGCCCAACATCAGCACCAAGTTCTTGCCCATCACGCCAGCGCGGTAACCCACGCCTTCGATCTGCAAAGTCCGGGTGAAGCCGTTGCTGACGCCCTCGACCATATTGAACAGCAGGGCCCGGCTCAAGCCGTGATAGGCCCGGTTCTGTTGGCTGTCGTTGGGGCGCTTCACCAGCACCACGCCATCATTCTGCTCGAAGAGCATATCGGGCGGCAACTGCTGTTCGAGCTGCCCCTTGGGGCCTTTCACTGTCACATAATTGCCCCGGCCCACATCCACGGACACGCCCTTGGGCAACGAAATAGGCATCTTACCAATACGCGACACAGTCATAACCTCCTTGCATGGGGCCGCAATCCGGCCGCACACGCGTATTACCACACGTAACAGAGCACCTCACCGCCCAAACCCTGGCGGCGCGCCCGCTGTCCGGTCATAATGCCCTGAGGCGTACTCATCACTGCGATGCCCAGTCCGCTCAGAACCCACGGAATCTCGTTATGCTTCACGTAGACCCGCCGACCCGGTGTGCTCACGCGTTTCAGGTTCGTGATCACCGAATGCCGATCCCGATCGTACTTCAGCAGGATCCGCAGTTGCGGCTGAACCACATCGCGCGTCACTTCGTAATCGCGGATGAAGCCTTCTTCTTTCAGGATGCGCGCCACGGCGACCTTGACCTTCGAGCTCGGCACGACGATCTGCTTCTGACGCACCATCAGTCCGTTGCGAATGCGTGTCAACAGGTCGGCGATAGGATCATTAACCATTCCCGTCTCCTCTCACCAGCTCGACTTTACGACGCCCGGCAAATTGCCGCGCAGCGCCTGATCGCGGAAGCAGATGCGGCACAGATCGAACCGGCGCATATAGCCACGCGGGCGGCCACAGATGCTGCACCGATTGCGCACCCGCACTTCATACTTGCGTCGCTCTTCGCGCCACGGCATACACTTCTTCGCCACTATGTTTCCTCCCTCTATCGAGGACGTTTTGCCCTCTTACGAGATCGCTCGTATCTGCGAATAATGACCCATCAAGAACCGCTGGCCGTGGTCTGGAAAGGCATTCCCAGCATCGCCAACAGACGCTGGCCCTCTTCGTCGGTCCGGGCCGAGGTCACGATGGTCACGGCCATGCCGCGCACATGGTCAATCTTGTCGTAATTAATCTCAGGCCACACCAGTTGCTCGCGCAGACCCAGGCTATAGTTACCCCGGCCATCGAATGAATCGGGCGAAACGCCCCGGAAGTCACGCTGCCGCGGCAGCGCCACATTCATCAAGCGATCGAGGAAGCTCCACATCCGCTCGCCGCGCAACGTCACCGTCACGCCGATCGGGTTGCCCTCGCGCAGCTTGAACGCCGCGATGGAGGTCTTGGCCTTCGTAATCACCGGCTTCTGCCCGGCGATGGTCGCCATGTCTGCCGTCGCGAAGTCCAACGCCTTCGCGTTCTGCAGGGCCTCGCCAAGCCCGATGTTCAGCACGACCTTCTCGACGCGCGGCACGCGCATGATGTTCGTGTAACCGAACTCTTTTTCCATGGCCGGCACAACGTCCGTCCGGTATCGTTCTAATAATCTCGGCACTGCCATCTAACAGCTCCCTTTCCTCACACGTGGCCCGTCAGGGCTCCATGGGCCATGACAGGCTACGCGTCAATCGCCTCGCCGCACTGCTTGCACTGGCGCGACCGGGTGCCGTCGGCATGGACGATATGCCCGATGCGAGTCGGCTTGTCGCAACGCGGACAAATCAACATAACATTCGAAACATGGAGCGGCGCTTCGCGCTCGATGATGCCAAACTGCGTATTGACGTTGCCCGTGCGCCGCTGGTGTTTCTTGACCAGGTTGATGCCGGCCACCACCACGCGGTCGCTCGCCGGCTTGAGCTCGCCGGCGCGACGCCCCTTGCCCCATTTCCCGCGGACAATGCGCTGCACTTCGCCTTCGGCGCCTGCATCATCGCCATGAATCACGCGGACTTTATCGCCCTTCTTAATTTCCATCGTCGCTTTTCCTTCCGGGCTACAGCACTTCGGGCGCCAGCGAAACAATGCGCATGAAGCCCTTGTCTCGCAGCTCGCGCGCTACCGGCCCAAAGATACGCGTGCCACGCGGCGCCCGCATCTGGTCAATCAGCACCGCGGCATTATCATCGAAGCGGATGTGCGATCCGTCCGTGCGCTTGTTCGGGTACGTCGTCCGCACCACCACCGCCCGCACCACATCGCCTTCCTTCACGGCCGCGTTCGGCGCAGCCTGCTTCACCGTCGCGATGATGATATCGCCCACACCTGCGTAACGTCGCATCGAACCGCCCAGCACACGGATGCAGAGGAGTTCTTTCGCGCCTGAGTTATCGGCTACTTTAAGCCGGGTCTCTTGCTGAATCATGGCTCGCCTCTCACTCGCTCGAAGCTTCCGCCTGCAATGGCGTCCGGTCAATTTGCGCCGCACGCTGGAGGATCTCCTCGACCCGCCAGTGCGTATCCTTGCTGTAGGGCCGTGACTCGACGATTCGCACCTGGTCGCCCATCAGGCAACTGTTTTCCTCGTCGTGCGCCTTATAGCGCTTGTTGACCCGCACAACTTTGCCGTAGAGCGGATGGCGCCGGGTGCGTTGCACCTCGATCACCACCGTCTTTTCCATCTTATTACTGACGACCTTGCCTGTCAGTCGTTTACGCTGTTCCTGCATGGTTCAGTTCTCCTCGTAATAGGCCGCCAGCTCGCGCTCACGCATAATCGTGCGCAACTGGGCAATTTCGCGGCGAACCTCGTTCAAACGCGACGTGTTCTTCAACTGGCCCGTCGCATACTGAAACCGCAGGTTGAACATCTCCTGGTGCGACTCATCCAGCTTGCGCCCCAGCTCGACGTCAGACAGGTTGCGAATATCGGCGCTTTTCATCAGTTACCCTCCCCAAACTCACGCTTCACAAACTGCGTGGGGATCGGCAACTTGTGCGACGCCAGACGCATGGCCGCTTTGGCCTCTTCTTCGGTGACACCGGCGATCTCGAACAGCATCAGGCCGGGCCGCACCACCGCCGCCCAGTACTCCACGGCGCCCTTACCGCCACCCATACGGGTTTCCGCCGGGCGAGCCGTCACCGGATGGTCGGGGAAGACACGAATCCACAGCTTCCCACCTCGCCGCAGATACCGAACGATGGCGCGCCGCGCCGCTTCAATCTGGCGACTGTCCAACCATGCCGGCGCCAAAGCCTGCAGGCCGAAATCGCCGAAGTTAACTTCGTTACCCCGGCTGGCAACACCCTTCTTGCGGCCGCGATGAACCTTGCGATACTTCGTGCGCTTAGGCATTAACATTGTGCGACTCTCCTAGCTCTCCGCCCCGGGCAACACTTCACCCTTGTAAATCCACACCTTGACGCCGATGCGGCCAAAGGTGGTCAGGGCTTCGCTCTTGGCGTAATCAATTTCGGCCCGCAGCGTATGCCGGGGCACACGTCCCTCACGGGCCGTCTCCACACGAGCCATTTCAGACCCGGACAACCGCCCGCCGCAACGGATCATACAACCCTGCGCGCCGCCCTTGAGCGCCCGCTGGATGGCCTGCTTCATCGCCCGCTTGTGCGACACGCGTCGCTCCAACTGCTGTGCGATGCTCGAAGCCACCAGAAACGCATCCGTCTCCGGATTCGTAATTTCGGCGATATCCAGCTTTACGCGCTTGCCCGTGATCTGTTGCAAGTCATTACGCAGCATGTTCACCGTGGCGCCCTTGCGCCCGATGATAATGCCCGGCTTCGCGGAATGCACCGTGATCCGAATCTGGTTCGGCGGGAAACGTTCGATCTCAACCTTGGAGATCGCCGCTTCCGGCAAACCACGCATAATCAGATCGCGGATGGCCCGGTCTTCGGCCAGGAACTGCGTGTATTCTTCGCCCTCCGCATACCAGCGAGAGCGATGCTTCTCTATAATTCCCAGGCGTAACCCTATCGGATGTGCTTTACGGCCCAAAGCTGCCTCCTGATACGTTCCTGTATCCTCTGATCCCCGTCATCTGGTCTCATCGCCAGGCCAGGGGCGACCCTTAGCGAGGGTTATAACCGTTCGTCCAGCACCACGGTAATGTGACACGAGCGGCGGATAATCGGTTTGAACCGCCCACGCGCCCCAAAGCGGCGCCATCGGCGCATCGGCGCAACATCCGCCATAATCTGCGCGATGTACATGTCTTCGCGGGACAGGCCCAGGTTTTCCTCCGCATTAGCCAACGCCGAAGCCACGGTTTTCGCAACCGGGTCAGCCGCCGACTGATGCATATGGCGCAACACCGCCAACGCCTGCTCGGCATCCATGCCACGCACCTGGTCAATCACCCACCGCGTCTTCTGCGGCGAGATACCCACGTATTTTGTAATTGCCCGAACTTCCATTTGTATCACCTCATGAAGAGCGCCCGGCCGGCCGGAAGTCGCTTCTCGGCCCGACGAACCGGCGCATGCTTACGCGCGGGTGGTCTTCTTCTCGCTGCGCACGTGGCCCCTGAAGAAGCGGGTCGGCGCAAATTCGCCCAACCTGTGCCCCACCATGTTTTCGCTGATGAAGATCGGCACGTGACGCCGGCCGTCATGTACGGCGATTGTGTGGCCCACCATCTGCGGAAAGACCATCGAGGCTCGCGACCAGGTCTTGATGACCTGCCGTTTCCCGGTCCGGTTCATTTCCTCGACCCGTTTCAGCAGCCTGGGTTCGACAAACGGGCCTTTTTTCAGAGATCGAGACATGCTTGCTCCCCCTACTTCTTGCTGCGCCGGCGCACGATGTACTTATCCGTCATTTTGTTCTTCCGGGTCTTGTAGCCCAGGGCCGGCTTGCCCCAGGGCGTCTTCGGGCCCGGCATACCCACACCGGTGCGGCCTTCACCGCCGCCATGCGGGTGCGAGTTCGGATCCATCGCCGTGCCGCGCACGGTTGGGCGGATCCCCAGCCAGCGTTTGCGCCCCGCCTTGCCAATGTTAATGTTGGCGTGATCGGTGTTGCCCACCTGGCCGATGGTCGCCATGCACAGCACCGGCACACGCCGCTGCTCGCCGGAAGGCAGGCGCAACAGCGCATAATCGCCTTCCTTCGCCATCAACTGCGCCGAAGTCCCGGCAGAGCGCGCCATCTGGCCGCCCTTGCCCGGCTGCAACTCGATGTTGTGTACCTGCGTACCCAGCGGAATGTTCTGCAACGGCAGCGCATTCCCCACACGCACCTCGGCCTCAGACCCCGCCATCAACGCCGCGCCGACCTTCAGGCCCTGTGGCGCAATGATGTAGCGCTTCTCGCCGTCGGCATAATTTATCAACGCGATACGGGCCGACCGGTTCGGATCATACTCGATCGTCGCCACCTTGCCGGGTACGCCGACCTTGTCGCGCTTGAAATCAATCACACGGTACAGCCGCTTGTGGCCGCCGCCGCGATGGCGCACGGTCACCCGACCGGTGCTATTGCGGCCGGCCATCTGCTTCATCGGCCGGACCAGGGAACGCTCAGGCGTCGTGGATGTAATTTCCTCGAAGGAAGAAACGCTCATCCCGCGGCGCCCGGGCGAAGTGGGCTTGTAAATCTTGATTGCCATGCCAGCTCCTGACCTTTCAGACGCCTTCGAAGAACTCGATATTGCTGCCCGGAAGCAGCGTCACGATGGCCTTCTTCCACGCCGTTTTCTTCGTTATAACGACGCGACCATAGCGCCCCATCTTGGGAGGGATGTTGATGATGTTGACATCCTTGACCTTCACGTTGAAGATCGTCTCAACCGCATCCTTCACCTGCATTTTGTTTGCGCGCCGGTCCACCTCGAAGGTGTACTGATTCAGCGCATCGCCCTGGGCGTTGGTTTTTTCGGTCGTCACCGGGCGCTTCAATATATCGTAAACATGCATCGTGCTTGACCCTCCGTTACGTGGGGCGTCTGTGACTAACCCCAGAGCTCCTCGATCACAGCCAGCGCAGCCTTCGGAATGACCACGTAGTCGTAAGACAGCAGGTCGCGCACGTTCAGGTAATGCGCCCGCAACAGCTTCACGGCCGGCAGGTTATTGGCCGACTTCTCGATTGCCAGATTCGCTTCCGGCATCAGAATCAACGCCGTGGAATCAACCGCAATCCGCTCGAGCATCTGCGCCATTTCGCGCGTCTTCGGGGCGGTCATGCTCAGGTCTTCCAACACCACGATCTTCTGATCCGCGGCCTTCACCGAGAGCGCCGAACGCACCGCGGCCTGGCGCATCTTGTGCGGCATCTTCTTCTCGTAGGAGCGAGGCGTGGGGCCAAAGATAATGCCGCCGCCGCGCCATTGCGCCGCCCGGGTCGAACCCTGGCGCGCCCGGCCGGTGCCTTTTTGCTTCCACGGCTTGCGTCCGCCGCCGGCGACTTCGCTGCGCCCCTTAACTTTGTGCGTACCCAGCCGGGCATTTGCCAACTGGCGCACCAACGCTTGGTGCATCAGGGGCGTGTTAACGGTTGCGGCAAATACGCTGTCCAACAGCTCAACCTCACCGACCGTTTCGCCCGCCATGTTCAAGAGTGAGACTTGCATCTTCCCTACCCCTGCTTCCGCGCTTCGGTGATGATCAACAGACCACCCCGCGCACCCGGAACGCCGCCGCGCACGGCCAGCAAATTCCGCTCAGCGTCCACCAGCACAACCCGCAGGTTGGCGACGGTCACCGTAGCATCGCCCATGTGTCCGGCCATGCGTTTGCCCTTATAAACCCGGCCCGGCGTCGTGCCTGAGCCCACCGAGCCCGGCCCGCGCAACCGATCCGACTGACCATGCGTCCGCGGGCCGCCCCGGAAACCGTGGCGCTTCACGCCGCCCTGGAAACCGCGCCCCTTGGAAATTCCCTGCACATCCACGCGCTCGCCCGAAGCGAAGACATCTGCGAGCAGCTTCTGCCCGACGGTGTAATCTTCCACACTCTTCAGGCGGAACTCGCGCAGCACGCGCAACATCGGCAGGCCGTCGTGGCGCAAGTGCCCGATCTGCCCCTTCGTGAGCCGCTTCTGACGCGTTTCGCCGAGGCCCAACTGAATGGCGCTATAGCCATCCTTTTCGGGCGTCTTGACCTGCGTCACAAAACACGGCCCCGCTTCAATGATCGTGACGGGCACGACCTCGCCGCGACCGGTGAGCAACTGCGTCATGCCCACCTTGCGACCCAATATCCCCTTCATGCATCCTCCTCGGGACTGTCGTGATCTCGCATAACGAGACCGCATCATCCCCAACGTGGCGTATAGCTTATGGCTAATGGCCATGCGCTATCGGCTATCTGCCATGCGCTATCGGCTATTTGCTATAAGCTAGAGCTTGATCTCGATGTCTACGCCCGCAGGCAAATCGAGCTTGGTCAAATTCTCGATCGTCTTCGCGCCCGGGTCCACCACCTCGATCAGCCGCTTGTGCGTGCGAATCTCGAACTGCTCGCGGCTGTCCTTATCGGTGAACGGCGACCGGAGGACGGTGAACTTCTCGATCCGGGTCGGCAGCGGCACCGGCCCCACCACGGCAGCGCCGGTCCGCTCGGCCGCGTCCACAATCTTCCGCACCGAGTCATCCAATACACGATGATCGTATGCTTTCAGTCGAATCCGAATCTTGTTCTTTGCCATAATGACTCCTGCGGCTCAACAGATACCCGGTTTCTTCGGCAAAGCCGGAAACCGGGTATCTTTAGGTTACTTTATTCGATGATCTTGGTGATGACGCCGGCGCCAACGGTGCGCCCACCCTCGCGGATAGCGAAGCGGGAACCCACTTCCAGCGCCACCGGCACGATCAACTCCACCGTCAGGTTCACGTTGTCGCCCGGCATGACCATCTCCACGCCTTCCGGCAACTCCGCCACGCCCGTCACATCCATCGTGCGGATGTAGAACTGC
>JBBQRS010000074.1:0-24907 GCA_038214535.1 Anaerolineae bacterium | reverse complement strand
CGATGGCCTTGCGGACGGCGCTGCGCGGCTCCAGCAGCCCGCCGTCTTCCGGAAGCCCCCAGCGCACGAACTTCCAGCCCTCTTCGACGCTCCGTTGGCAGGATTCCACCAGGTCGGGCACGGTCGCGCCGCCGTTGTGCGGGTAGCAGATCACCCGGTCACGCACGCGGCCGCCCAGCAGGTCATAAATGGGCACACCCAGCGCCTTGCCCTTGATGTCCCACAGGGCGATGTCAATCGCGGAGATAGCCGAGGTGACGATGCGTTGCGCCGGAAAGAACCCGCCGCGGAAGAGGGTCTGCCAGATGTGCTCGATGCGGGCGGGGTCCTCGCCGATGAGCAACGGCTTGAAGTGCTCGATGGCCCCGATCACGGCCAGCTCGCGCCCGGTGAGGCCGGCCTCTCCCACGCCGTAGATGCCCTCGTCCGTGTCTACCACGACGAACAAAAAGTTCCGGTGTCCTCCCCAGACGGGAAACGCTTCGATGTTGGTGATCTTCATGGACGGCTCCTTGCGTGTTGTTAGCGGATGGATGCAGGGGGTATTCTACCGCGCTGAGACCAACGGGAATAATTGATAGATTATTGTGCGGAGTAACTGGGATGCAGTCACGCGATTGCAGGAATTGTCTCGAACAACAACCGGTTCATATCTGCGCCCGCGACCCGCTGCGACAGGTGTAGCATCTCGATCCCTACAGCCCGCCCTTGCGCGTCGTAGTCCACGATGATCCCCGGCGCGACTTCTTCCGATTCCGCGGCTACAGCATCGCTCAAGCTCAAATAGAGCGCGTCGGCCTCATGATCAACTTTAAGCTTCATCGGTCTTTCCTCGATTTTCCAGGATTTTATCATGGGAGGGCATCCCGCAACAAGAGAGCAGACGGGTTGTCTACCGTCACGAGCAATGATAAAATGACTTTGCGGTCATCGAGCGATCTGGCGTGAGGTGAAACACATGACAGTCAAAGTTCAAATTGACGAAGCCAAGAGGCGTTTGCGTGACCTGATCGAGGCCGCCATCCGTGGCGAAGACGTGTTGATCGTCACAGAGGGCCTGACGACAGTGCGGCTGGCGCCCGTCGAACCCGTCAAGCGGCATCCCAGATTCGGCAGCGCGAAGGGGTTGGTGACGATGGCCGACGATTTCGACGCGCCGCTCGAAGACTTCAGCGAGTACGAGGCATGAGGCTGTTGCTCGACACGCATAGTTTTCTCTGGTTCATTGGCGGTGATCCATCGCTTACCCCCAACGCACGCGCTCTGGTTGAAAGCCCTGATAATCAACCGTTTCTTAGCATAGCGAGTCTGTGGGAGATGGCGATCAAGGTGAGCATTGGCAAGTTGAGCTTTGGTCAGCCATTCGAAACGCTTCTTCCTGCACAGATGTCTGCGAACGGTATTGAACTCCTTGACATCAAGTTACCTCATCTTGTGACTGTGTCCCAGTTGCCCTTTCACCATCGGGACCCTTTCGATCGTCTGCTGGTCGCGCAGGCGATGGAAGAACAGATGCCGATTCTCAGCGCCGACCCCGCATTCGACGCATATGCGATCCGGCGGCTTTGGTAGATCCCAATAGCGCGTCCTGTTACTTCAGCGCAGATGCGCTCAATACCACACCTCGCTACGGTTTGGGGCGTTTGAAGTAGACTAGGTTGCTGTCGGGATAACTGTACATAACCCCTGTCATTTCCCAACCTTCTTCACCCAGACGATCAGCGATCTCCCTGAACGATGGCCCCCTATTCATCTTGGTGCTGTGTTCTGCGATCAACCGGTCATCCATGAGAATGCGTGTGCCGAAACCATACACTGTCACCTCCAGATACTCCCACTTCTGCATAATACCTCCAATATGCAAAGACGATTTGCCGTCCTTACCCCAGCGTCTCCAGCACCTTCACCAGATCCACCCGCCACTGATCGTCCGCGCGCACTTCGAGCCAGACGCCGCGGCGGGTGACGCGCGCGAGGATGCCCTGCGCAAGTAGACCGTTCTGTAACGTCGCGCGGTCGGCGGTCTCCAGCGCGCTGCACTTGATGAGCAGTTGCCCCTCTTCCAGCCCGATGGCCTCCACCCCGGCGTTGATCGCCAGCACCTTCACCATGACCACGAAGAGCAGGTTCTCCACCTGCTCCGGCGCAGGGCCGAAACGGTCCGCGAGTTCCTGGCGCATCTCGTCCACCGACTCGACCGTGGTCAGCCCGGCCAGCCGCCGGTAAAGTTGCAGGCGCAGCGGCGCTTCCGGCACGTATGTTTCGGGGATGCGCGCCGGCAGGTTCAGGTCGAGCGTCACGGTGGGCGCGAGCGGGTCTTCCAGGATGTTGCGCCGCCCGTCGAGGGGGCCGCCCGCGCCATCCCCGCCGTCCAGCCCCACCTGACGTAGCCGGTCGCGCGCTTCCTGCACGGCCTGCGCCAGCAGGCGCGTGTAGAGGTCGAACCCGACCGCGGCGATGTGGCCGTGTTGCCGCGCGCCCAGCAGTTCGCCCGCCCCGCGGATCTCCAGGTCTTGCATGGCGATCCGGAACCCGGCCCCCAGCTCGCTTGCCTCCTGGATCGCCTCCAACCGGCGGCGGGCTTCTTCGGTCAGGGTCTTGTATTTGTCCACCAGCAGATACGCGTAGGCGCGCACCGCCGACCGCCCCACGCGCCCGCGCAGTTGGTAGAGTTGCCCCAGCCCGAAATGGTCGGCGCGGTTGATGATGATGGTGTTCGCGTTGGGGATGTCCAGCCCGCTCTCGATGATGCTGGTGGAGACCAGGATGTTGTACTCGCCCTCGGCGAACGCCAGCATGATGGATGAGAGGTCTTTCTCCGGCATCTGGCCGTGGGCGATGCCGATGCGCGCCTCCGGCACGATCTTCTGCAAGCGCGCGGCGATCTGCTCGATCCCCTGCACGCGGTTGTGGACGAAGAAGACCTGCCCGTTGCGATCCATCTCTCGCAGCACCGCCTGACGCACCAGCGTCTCATCGAACTCACCGACGAAGGTCTTGATGGGCAGGCGCTCTTCCGGCGGCGTCTCGATGGTGCTCAGGTCGCGCACGCCGGTCAGGCTCATGTGCAGCGTGCGCGGGATGGGCGTCGCCGTGAGGGTTAGCACGTCCACCTCGGTGCGCATCTGCTTGATGCGCTCCTTGTGCGTCACGCCGAACCGCTGCTCCTCATCCACGATCAGCAGCCCAAGGTCCTTGAAGGTCACGTCCTTGCTGAGTAGGCGGTGCGTGCCAATCACCAGGTCCACCGAGCCGTCGGTCAGCCCGCTCACGATGCGATCCTGCTGGGCGGAGGTCTGGAACCGCGAGAGCATCGCCACGGTGACCGGGAACGCGGCCAACCGGCGGCTGAAATTGGTGTAGTGTTGCTGGGCCAGCACCGTCGTCGGCACCAACACTGCCACCTGCTTACCGTCCATGATCGCCTTGAACGCCGCGCGTAGGGCCACCTCCGTCTTGCCGTAGCCCACGTCGCCGCAGATCAGCCGATCCATCGGGCGCGACTGCTCCATGTCGTGCTTCACCGACTCGATGGCGACGAGCTGATCCTCGGTTTCCGCGTACGGGAAGCTCGCCTCAAGTTCTGATTGCCATTGGGCGTCGGGGCTGAAGGCGTGGCCTTGCACGATGGCGCGCGAGGCGTACAGCTCCAGCAGGTCGTCGGCAATCTCGGCCACGGCGCGGCGGGCGCGCGCCTTCACCTGCTCCCAATCCGCCGTGCCCAGCCGGTGCAGCGACGGCGTCCCGTCGCCCGCGCCGACGTAGCGCGCCAGTCGGTCGGCCTGATGGACGGGCACGAAGATCTGGTCGCCCTTCGCGTAATCCACGCGCAAATACTCGCGATCCACCCCGTCCAGGCTCAGCTTGATGAGGCCCTGGAACTGCCCGATGCCGTGCTCAATGTGTACCACGTAGTCGCCCGGTTCGACATCCGCGAAGAATACCTCCGGGGCCACGGCGCGCGTGCGATTGGGGCGGCGCGGCTTGGGCTTGCCCCACCCGAAGACCTCCGCATCCGTTAGGAAGGAAAGGCGACCGGGCAGCAGCCAGCCCTCTTCCATCACGCCCTGCACCAGCGCCAGCCCCGCGGGTGGGGGCGTCTCCAGGTTATCCACCGGCGAGATGGCGTGTCCGGCCTGGCTCCAGAGATCGGCCAGCCGCGGGGCCTGCCGCGAGAGCATCACCACCGTGTCGCCGTGCGCGATCTCCCGTTCGACCTCCGCGATGACGTTCTTCACCTGGCCGCCGAAGCGGGGCGCGGCCTGGAACAGTTCGCTCAGCGGCGTCTCCTCCGCCGTCGCCCAGCCGTCCAGCGTGCTGTTGCCCAGCAACAACGCCTGCTGGGCGCGTAACTGCTCGCGCAATATGGCCGATGTGAAGTTGGGCGCTTCCGCGTTGGCGGGGATATCTCCGGCGGAGATCAGGTCGCGGGCCACCTGCTCTGCCTGGCCTTCGAGGTCCGAGAGCGCGGCGACCAGCTCCGCCGAGTCGTCGAGGATCAACATGCCCGACTCCGGCAGGTAATCGAGCAGGCTCGAGGGCCGGCTGTAGAGATAGGGCGTGTACCATTCGAGGTTACGGAAGCCCGTCCCCGCGACGAGTTGGGTGATCTCGCTCTCGTACTCGTTGCGCGCGGGCGGGTGACACGCGCTCAGGTCGAGCGGGTTCAGGCGCGCGGCCGCCGCCTCGCCCAGGCGCGGCAAGGCTTCACTGGCCGGGCCGACCCAGGCCTGCTCGACGCGCGCCAACGTGCGTTGTGTGGAGGGATCGAAGGTGCGCAGGCTGTCAATCTCGTCGCCGAACAGCTCGATCCGCAACGGGCGGCGCAGGTTCGGCGGCCAGATATCCACGATGCCGCCCCGCCGGCTGAACTCACCGGGCGTCTCGACCAGCGCGGTTGCCGTGTAGCCCAGCCCGACCCACGAGAGGAGCAAGCGGTTGAGGTCAAACGGTTGGCCGGGGCGCAGGGGTCGCAGCGCCGCCCGCAGCTCGCGCACGGGAAGGGTCTTTTGCATCAGCGCGCGCGCCGAGGCCACCACCACCGGCGGGCGTGCGCCCGTCAGCAGGTCGGTCAGGCTCTCCAACCGGCGCTGACGCGTCTCCGGCACCCAGGCGATGCGCTCATAGGGTAACGCGTCCGGGTCGGCGAAGGCGTGAACGGGAACCTCATCGGGGAGCCAGACGCGCAATTCGTCTACCCACTGCCGGGCGCGGTTGCTGCGCGCCGTCAGCACCACCAGCGGGCGCGCGAGTTCCAGCGCCAGCAGGGCGACGAGATACGGGCGCGCAGAGTGGTACACGCCGAGCGGCGGCTGCGGTTCACCCGCCCCAAACGCCGCGATGACGTCTTTGATTGCCGGCTGGTTCGCGCCAAAAGGCAACAGACCGTTGAGCTTCATCTGGCTATATCACGCGTTGTACTGGTTCATGGCCGCTTCGATGCCCTGTGTCAGCCACATCTCAATGGCGTCCGCCGCGCGGTCGCGCGCAAACACCATTTCCTTCTCCTGCCCCGCTGAAAACTTCTGCAACACGTAGTCGGTCGGCTCCATCTGGCCGGGGGGCCGCCCGATGCCCACGCGCAGGCGCGGGAAGTCCTCCGTGCCCAGCGTCTTGCCGATGGACACAAGCCCCTTCTGGCCGCCCGGCCCGCCGCCGGGGCGCAGCCGAATCTTGCCCAGCGGCAGGTCGAGGTCGTCGCAGACCACCAGGATGTCCACCGGGGCGATCTTGTAGAATGCGGCCAACGGCCCCACGGCTTCGCCGCTGGCGTTCATGTAGGTCATGGGTTTGGCAAGCACGACGCGCTGCACGAGATCGCGCGGCGACGCAGCATCCCCGCGTAACGCCAGTTGCCCGATGCCCAGCCGCGCGCGCTTCTGGAATCGGTCGAAGCCCAGCCTGTGTCGTTCGGCCAGCACATCCACGGTTTGAAACCCCACGTTATGCCGGGTGAGCGCGTATTCAGGGCCGGGATTGCCCAGCCCGACGATCATCTTGCGGGGCGCGTTGTCCGCCGCCGGCGCGGGTCTACGTTGCAGTAAGCTGCGCACAAGTGACATGGGATTTCCTCAAGGGGACGCCGCAAGGGGCTGGCCCGTGGGACAACCCCCTTCGATTTGCTATGCAAGTCTTTGCAAACCCGGTTTCTCGGCGAAGCCGGAGACCGGGTTTGTAATGGTTGATTCTTACGGTCGGACGCGTTGCCACACCCAGGCGAGCGCCGCCTTGACGCCGAAGAAGAGGCCCAGCGCGGCGAAGAAACCCACCGTATACATGGCGGACTTTTTGGCGACACCTGCCAACTGCGAGACGCTAAAACCACCCTCATCGCTGCTGCTGCCGCCCAGGTCAATACCCGCAAACGACGTGCTCCGCGTCGACGTGGGTTCGGGCGTTCCGCCGTTGTCAACTTCCGGCAATGGCGTGCTGGTCGGTTCGGGCGTGGGTAGCACGACCTCCACCGTCGGCGCGACAATCTCCACCGACTGAGTCGGCTCCGTTACAACCGGCTCTTCAACCGCAGCTTCCGGGGTCGCGGTCTCGGTCGGCGTCGGAGACGGCTCTTCGATGGGACGCGTGTTCGCCACCAGCACCGGCACGGCGTCGCTATCTATGTAGTTGCCGTCCTGCTTCACAACACGCAACCGCAGCGCGTAACTGCCGTCGGGTACGGCGCGCGTGTCCCACGTTCCCAACAGGCCCAACGGCTGCTGCTGATACTTGGCGTCACCGATGAACACCCACGCCTGGTCGGACGGCGCGGGCCACGGCGCGTAATACATCTCATAGCGCTGGAATTGCGGATGCACCGCCGTGCCGATCACCTGCACCACGCCGCGCACGGCAGAACCGGCTTCCGGCTGCGCGATGACCGGGCGCGGATCTTGTTGCAACGGCGCGCCCAACACGGGCACCGCCACGGCCAACACCAACAGACACACTATCGCAAAGAACGCTCGTTTGAACCCATTCGCTGCCACTGGCAAGCCCCCTGTCCGTACTTGTCGCCAACAGGCGACGCGCCGCCTGTTGGCGACAGCTCGCGTCCAGGCGGCATGACGTACTATTGTATCATGGCGCGCGGGATGGAACAAAACAACCCTGCGCGTGTACGATTGACAATCCACCCCTGTGGCCCTAAAATGGACACATCTTCCCGCAGGAGTGCCCTTGTGATCCGTATCATTACCGATTCTACCTGTGAAGCGTCGCAGGATGTGTTGACACATCCTGCAGTCACCGTCGTACCGCTCTATGTCGTTTTCGGCCAGGAGTCGCTCAAAGATGGCGTAGAAATCACTCGCGATCAATTCTGGCAACGTCTTCCTACGGTTGATCTACTGCCGACCACATCGCAGCCGACCCCGGCGGATTTCCTTGCGCCCTTCAGAGAATACACAGATGCCGGGGACGAGATCGTCGCCATCACCATTTCATCGAAACTCAGCGGGACATATAGTTCTGCGACCCAGGCGAAGCAGGAATTGCCCTGGCAACCGATTGACATCTTCGATTCGCTGACGACCTCCGTGGGGTTGGGGCTACTGGTACGTCAGGCGCTGCGCATGGCCGAGGCGGGCGCGTCGCTGGCGGAGATCATGCAGGCGCTGGAAACGCTGCAACCGACCGTCCCCGTCCTCTTCTCGGTGAACACCCTGGAATATCTGGCGCGCGGTGGTCGCATCGGCAAGGCGCAGGCGTTTATGGGAGGCCTGCTCAGTTTTAAACCGATGCTCGGCATCGAAGACGGCTTAATTGTGCCGGTGAGCCGGGTGCGCAGTCGCCACAAAGCGCTGGCAGCCCTCACGGAGACCCTTGCTCAAACGGTGAGCGGGCGGGGGCCGGCCGTGCAGATCGGCGTCACGCATGCGGGAACGTACGCTGAAGCCCAGGTTGTCGCCGCCGATCTGGGCCGTGTATTCGAGACTTCGGACGTGTTCATCGCTGATCTGGGGGCCGTGCTGGGGGTGCATACCGGTCCTGGAATGATCGGGGCGGCAATTCTGCTCCCAACGACGGTCTGATTTTCGGGCCGCGTCTTTCTGGCGCGAAGGGTGTTATTATTTATGCGGGGTGTGAGGCAGCCAGGAGACGAATCCGAATCGCGAAAGTATGCCGATATGGACGAAATCGCCCTGGTTGAACAGGCCAAGATAGATCCTGAAGCGTTCGGCGAGTTGTATGAGCGGAACGTGGAGAAGATCTATCACTATATTTATTATCGCATCGGCAACGCCGAAGACGCCGAGGACCTGACGGCGCGCACTTTTTACCAGGCGTTGGACAACATCCCGCGTTACGTGGAAAAGGGCGTCCCGTTCATCGCCTGGCTCTATCGGATCGCGCATAACCTGGTTGCCAATTATCACAGGGCGCGCGGCCGCTGGAAGATCACGTCTCTGGACGAGATGGAAGTGAGTGGCCGGCCCGGTGAACGGCCCGACAGGGCGGCGGAGACCAACGAACGCCTGCGTGCGCTCTGGTCGGCCATCTATCGCCAACCGGAAGAGCGACAGCGTTTGCTCATCATGAAGTTTGCCGACCGGCTCTCCAATCAAGAGATCGGCCGCTTGATGGGGCGCACCGAAAGCTCGATCAAATCGCTTTACTTCAGAACGTTGAAAGCGCTGAAAGCCGATCTGGAAGCGCGCGAATGGCAATAGCTACGAGTCGTGATGGTCGCCGGCTCCAATCAGGAGGTGAGTGTGGATAACCAGAATCACAGGCTTGTTGACCTGCCCTTGCAACCCTCGCGAGAAGACGAACCGCGCGACGATGGGCAAGGCGCGGGATCCACATTAACCATTGTAGACTTGCTGCGCACTTCGCGCGAGTTGAGCGAAGCGCTGACGCCGCTCACGCTGCGCCCGGCTTTTCGGGCCGAATTGCACGATGAGTTGATCTTGTCCGCGCAGCGCCAATACGCGCAGCGCGTTCTCGCCGGCGACTTCGCGGATAAACCGATCGCGCAAGAGGGGGTCTCGCGCCGCATGGTGCTGGGCGCGGCCGCCGTCGGCCTGAGTTCCGCGGTCAGCGTGATTAGCGTGGTGGCCGCTTATTATTGGCGGCGCCGCGGGCGCAGGGTAGATGACCTGGAAGAGGCCCGCGAAGCTGCATAGCTTTGCAACAGTCAAAACCAATTAAAAAAGCCCCCCGGTTTTCCGGGGGGCTTCGTTATTTACGCTTTAGGTTTAAGCCATGGAGGTTGTTGCGCCTCTAGCACTTCGCGCATCTCATCCCGCATACGATAGTGCCATTGGCCGTCTTTTTCTGTGATATCGAACATCAGGCCCACGCCGGGCGGATCGTTCGGGTCCACACCGGGCGTCCGGTTGATCCTTCGGCCCAGTGCGCCTAGCACGCCCGCCAACTGCGGCTCTGTCCTGCTGATCCCTGCCGCCAGCTTCGTCGCGCCGAGCCCGGCATCGCCGGCCCGATAGAGCGCCCTGTAGAGCGCCCGTTGGGCGGGAGGGATGGGCATGCGGGTCAGCGCCCGGCTGATCACTTCTTTGTCTGACGCCTGGGGCTGCGGCTGTGCTTGCCCTCGTCCCGTGCGCCGCGGCGCGTCTTCGAAGAGATGGGCTACTGTGGCGAATTCCTCCACCGTCCCGTCGAACGTCAGTTTCGCGATTTGCATGTCTCCCTTCTCCACTTGCTTTACTTCATCGCAGCGACCGCCGGTTACGCGGCCGGTTTCGGGGTCTCATCTTCGGATGACGCCGCGGCGGGCAGCCATGCCGGTTTCTGCGCTTCCAACGCCTTGCGCGTCACGGGACGCAGCTTGTAGCGCCACTGGCCCTCGACGGGCGTGATGTCAAACAGCAACGTGATGCCGGGCCGTTGCAGTACCCGTGCGTTCGGCGGATGCAGCGCGCCACCCGAGCCAGCAGCCGATTGAGCTGCTGCTCATCCCGCCCCAGCAGCGCCGTCAGTTCGGTGGCCGTCAGGCTTGCGTTGTCGGCTTCGTACAGCGCCTTCAACAGGGCCTGCTGACCCTGGGGCATCGGGCCCCGCTTCAGCACACGGCCGACGGCTCGAATTGCAGCCTGCGGTTTGGTCTTTGCGATGGCCGATCCTGCGCCACCATGTCGGTTCATTCTGCCCACACGGGGTGCGTGCGGGGTCTCGGCCAGGGTTACTTGAATTACTTGCATATGTTTCTGCCTCCATAGTTTTGGTATTCTTACGCTCATTCGTAAGTATATAATTATACTACAAGTCAAACCTTTTGTCAAGACCAAAACGCCATTTTGATATATCTCTAATACATCTATAACTCTTTTTGGTATATCAATTGATAGTACTATTTATATATCAAAACGCCCGAAGATGCAAGTCCTTCGGGCGTCTAATCTATACCACATGCAACGCACTTTCGAACGTGCGTTGCACGTCACTTACACTTTATGCTTCGTTCCAGCCTTCCAGCAGCGCGGTGAACAGGCGCACGCCGTAGCCGGTCGCGCCTTTGGGCTGGGCGGGCTTATCCTCGTCCGATAGCCCCATGGACGCCATATCAATGTGCGCCCACGGATAGCCCTCGGTGAAGTGTTGCAGGAATTTGGCGCTCGTGCCGATGCCGCCGGTGCGCCCGCCGGTGTTTTTCACGTCCGCCACCTGGCTCTTGATGCCCTCGGCATATTCGTCATAGAGCGGCATCCGCCACAGCCGGTCGCCCGACGCATCGGCGGCGACGGTCAGGCGCGCGGCCAGATCGTCGTTGTCCGCGAAGAACGCGGCCGCGAACGGCCCGAACGCCATCGCCTGGGTGCCGGTCAGCGTGGCGATATCTACCACGGCGGCGGGCGCAAAGCGTTCGGCGTAAGCCAGCGCGTCCGCCAGCAACATGCGCCCCTCGGCGTCAGTGCTGATCACCTCCATCGTCTTGCCCTTCATGCCGGTGAAGACGTCGCCCGGCTTCTGGGCGCGACCGCCGGGCAGGTTCTCGGTGCAGGGCATCAGCCCCACCACGTGTACCGGCAAATCCAGCCGCGCGGCTGCGCCCAGCGCGCCCATCACCGCGGCCGCACCGGCCATGTCGCCCTTCATGCGCCACATCTCTTCCGGTCCTTTGAGCGAAATGCCGCCGGAGTCAAAGGTCACGCCCTTGCCGATGAGGACCACGGTTGGCAGGTCGGCGTGCCCCGCATTGTGTTCGAGGATGATGAACTGCGGCGGCTCTTCGGATTCGGCGGCCACCGCCAGGAGGATGCCCATGCCCAGCGCGGCCATCTGGTCGCGATCAAGCACTTCGACGCGCAGCCCCGTATCGGTGGCGAGTTGCGTCGCGGTCTCGGCCATGATGGTCGGCGTCATGTGGTTGGCCGGCTGGTTTGCCATGTCGCGCGCCAGCGCCACGCCTTGCGCGACCGCCGCGCCGCGCGCCATCCCCCGGCGCAGCGCTTCCAGCCGGGCCGCGTCCATCTCGATCACGGTCAGCGTGTCGGGGTCGGGTTTCCACTCCTTTGGCATAGCCGAGCGATACCCGGCGAACCGGTAGAGGCCGAGGCGCGCACCCTCGACCAGCAAGTCGGCGGCGTGTTCGGCCTGCATCCCGCCGATGCCCGCACCATGCACAATGGTCGCCAGCGTCTTCACGCCCAGCTCGCGCGCCTTACGGGTCGCGGTCGCGGAGGCGTTGCGCGCCGCGGCCGCCCCGAAACTCGTCGCGTCGCCCAGCCCGACGATCAGCACGCGCGCGGCGGGGATCGCCCCCCGCGTGTAGAGCACGGCGGTTTCACCCGTCGCGCCGGTGAAGTCGCCTGCCGCGATCAGGTCACTGATGGCGCCGCCCAACGCGCGATCCACCGCGCCGGTCGCCCCGCCCGGTTGTGTTACCCCCTGGAACAGGTTGACGACGATCAGATCGGCTTTTTCTTCGGCAATGTTGCCTTGCTTCAGGATGATTTCCATGATTTTCTCCCATCATTCTCTCAGGCATCGTAGTTTAGCCCCTTGTGGGCGCTCGCGGCAACACGCCCACAAGGGGCTAAACTACGAGCGGAGTGCGCATCGGAGGATGCGCACTCCGCGGGATTGTGTTGTTGCTTAGACGAATAGCTCGCGCCGCAGCCCGTCCAAAATCGCGAGTGCGTGGTCGAGCCGCTCGCGGTTGGCCGGAACGTTGAACCACTGGCTGGCTCCCGAAGGATGCGGCAGCGGTACGACGATACGACTGTCACGCTCGAACTGCTCCCCGATCATGCCGGTCATCGCCTGGCCCTTGCCCAACAACCGGTTGATTGCCAGCGCCCCGATGGGGATCAGCACGCGCGGGTTGATCAGTGCGATCTCGCACTCCAGCCACGCGCCGCACCATTCCTGTTCAGGGCGGCTGGGCACGCGGTCGCCGCGCCCCGCGGGGTGTGGCCCCGGATAACACTTCGTGACCGCGCTCATCGCCTGCGTCGCCCGGAACGCCTCCTCGTCGAAGCCGGCCTGCGCCAGCCAGCGGAACAGCCGCCGGCCCGCGGGGCCTGAGAAGGGTTTGTGCGTCACTTCGGCCTCATGCCGGCCCGGCGACTGGCCCACGGTCATGAATACGGCCTGACGCACGCCGCTGAAGATCGGCGTAGAGCCGATGAAATAGCCCTCCACCGCGCATTTGCGGCACGCGCGTAAGTCGGCGTGCAGCGCGTCGAGATGGATGTAGTCAACACAACTCATGATGCACCATCAAATCGGGCGCAGATGAACGCGGAAATTTCTTCATTGGCGCAGCGTCGCGACGAGACGCAAGGGATGGAGCAACAGATCGAGCGCGGGTTCGATGCCGGGCGCGACCACATCCGCCGCAAGTAGCGTGGCTACGGATGCGCCCTCGCCTCCCAGCACGGCGACGCCCAGCGCCGCGGTTTTCAGCATCAGCCGGTCGTTGCGCCCGTTGCCAAACGCAGCAACGTGTTCAGGCCCCAGATTTTGGATGACCGCCAGCTTGGCCGCGTCTTGCCCGCCCGGCGGCAGGATGGACAACGTGCAATGCACGCCATCAAGGGCCGCGCCCGCTTTACCGAAGGTGTCGGCGGTCACGACATGCACCTGCACGTCGGCGGCCAGCGCGTTCAGCCGCACGGCCACGCCGGGCAGCAGCTCGCCGTCAACCGCCAGCGTCCCATTGTAGTCCAATACAAGGTGTTCAATGATCAACGTCGCGCCGCCGGGAATAGAGATCGTGAGCATGATGGCTTCACCCGCGTGGCTTGTACAGCCCGTCGGGGTTTGCGCCCATCATCCCGGCTTCGAAGCTGCGCGCGTCCAGGGGTGAGAGGCGTGCGACTGCGGCTGCGGGCAACAGCGGATAACGGCGCGCCGTGTAAAGCCGCTTCTCGATGGCGTCTACCCCGGCGCGTTGCGTCTCCCAATTGAGCGCGTCGAAGCTCGTCAAATCAATCGGCGCGGTATAGGCGCGCAGCGTTTTCAGGCCGTTGACGTTATAAAAGTCTTCAAAATAAGAGAGAACCAGCTCCCGGAGGTTGCGGTGGATCGCCTCGCGGAAGCGCAAGCCGGTGAAGTTCGACTTGGCGAGCGCGCCGATCCGTCCGTCAACGCGGAAGATCGCCAGGACGTGATCGTCGTCCAGCCCCGGCTCGGGGAGCATATCCACGACGAGTGCCGGGTGGCCGATACGGCGCAGCGCGGCCGCGGCAAACAGCGCCCCATCGAGACAGTGCGCTTTGCGGTCGTGCATCACTTCGAGCGGTGTGCGGTTGAGGTCGTCAGGGCTGTACGGGATCGAATCGAGATAGGCCTGGACTTTCTGCGGCGTATCCAGGTTGTGCAGGAGGGTGAGCGCGTCGGCGCTCAGTTGGTATTCGAGGGTCATTTTCTTCCCATCGGGTGAGTGTGAATCCGTTATAGCATTTCCACATGGTTGATGCGCCAGTGTACGTCATCCACGACTTGATCGTTGGCTACGCTGATGAGCGTCCAGATGACCTGGCGCGATTGCCCGTTCACCAGGATATCGGTGATGACGCGGACCTGTTCACGGGCGCACCACCATTGGGGATCCTCCGCGTTCAGCGTCAGGCCGGGGCACAGATAGCCCTGTTGCGGCGCATCCCCCAGCGTGCCGGGGTTGGTGATCGAGAGGATGGGAAAGCGGTCGCGCTGTGCGTTCTTCAGAGACTGCAAAGATTCGGGGAGCGTTTCGATGCCGGCCTGCGTCAAAAAGCTGCTGCCCATCGGCGTGGGTTTACCCGGGTTCCCACCGCGCAGCAGCGCTGCCACCACGCCTTCAGGGTAATACGGATCTGCTGGTATCCCGGAACAAAAGCTGATGGTGAAGTCCAACACCAGCGGTCGGAAATCCAGCGCCGTATCTAACAGGTCAATATCCGGCGCGGATCCCTGTGGCAGATAACGCACGTAGGGTTGCACTTTGCACAACGCGCTGCGGTCATCCAGACGGTCGTAAGTGATGAAGCTTTTGACCGCGTTCGTGTCAGTTGTGGCGATCTCGATGCGCTCGTTGCCCGTATAGTGGACGCCGGTATACCCGACTTTCTCCCCTTCCCAGCGGAAGATGGAGAGAAAGTTCGGCGCTTTCATGTTACTGTTGCCGGTCGTCGTGCCCAGAACGACGATCTCTTTGCTCAGGCATCCATCCTTGCCTCCCGGCGCAGGGATGACTTTCGCGTTCGTCTCACCCAGGTAGCCCTGTCCCTTTTGCGTATAGATATCGGGGAGCAGCTTGTAAGGCACGAGGACGGCAGGCCGATAGGGGCTTTCGACGCTGGGCTCCTGCGGCACACGGTTCACCTGGGAATCGAAGATCACGGCGCCGATCAGGCCGGCGTTCGAGCCGGGGGCGGCGGTCGCGGGCGCGTCATAGCGATAAACCACCAGACGCTCTTTTTCACCATCGCGGTCAAAATCGCATTCCTGCGGGCCCATCTCCGTCTGAACGACCCAGGACCCCGGAATGACATTCTTCAAGTCCACAGGCACGCTGGTCTCCGAGGCTGCACCGAGGCTGCCGAGCCTGGGACGAATCAACATCCACAACAGCAGCAACCCGATGCCGATGACCAACAAGATGAAGATCGTACGTCCGGGACTCTTGAACACGCAACGCCTCTCAGGGGGTGGCTCAGGTTATCGTAGCAGCAGGCGCTTCGCCTGCCTCAATAGGCGGCTTAATCTCCGGCTTGCGTTTGCGCGATGCGCGCTTCGGTTTCGGGGCCGGCGGCTCGGCCGGGGCCAGGGCGCGCGCCAGGATTTCATCCATTCGTTCCACCAGCGCAATCTCCATGTCGCGTTGGACATTGCGCGGCAGTTCGGTGAGGTCTTTCTGGTTGCGCCTGGGAATGAGCACGGTCTTCATGTGCATTCGATGCGCGGCCATCAGCTTCTCTTTCAGGCCGCCCACCGGCAACACCCGGCCCCGCAGCGTGATTTCCCCGGTCATGGCGATGTCGTGGCGAATCGTGCGCCCGCTGAGCGCGGAGATTAGCGCGACTGCCATCGTCACACCGGCGCTGGGGCCGTCTTTGGGAATGCTGCCTTCCGGCACGTGGATGTGCAGGTCGAGCTTGTCGAAATCCACGTCTGCCAGATCGAACTCGTCCATGTGGGCGCGCGCATAGGTCAGCGCAGCCTGCGCCGATTCCTGCATCACCTCGCCGAGTTGGCCGGTGAGGGTCAGCGCGCCCTTGCCCTCCATCACCGACACCTCGATCTGCATCACGTCGCCCCCGGCTTCCGTCCATGCCAGGCCGTTTGCGACGCCGACCTCATCCACTTCATTCGCCAGCCACTCGGTGAACTCCGGCGGCCCCAGATAGCGCGCCAACATGCCCGGCGTGATGCGCTTCGGCGGCGTCTTGCCCTCAGCCACACGGCGGGCCGTCTTGCGGCAGATGTTGGCAATCGCGCGCTCCAGGTTACGCACTCCGGCTTCGTAGGTGTATTCGCGGATCATCGCCCGCAGCGCGGCATCGCTGAACTGCACCTGGCCGGGCGTCAACCCATGCGCTTCGAGCTGGCGCGGCACCAGGAATTGCCGGGCAATCGCCAGCTTCTCTTCCTCGATGTAGCCGGGGAACTCGATCACTTCCATGCGGTCGCGCAGCGCGGGCGGCACGGGGTCGAGGATGTTCGCCGTGGTGATGAACATCACCTTGCTGAGGTCGTAAGGCAGTTCGAGATAATGATCGCTGAACGAGTTGTTTTGCTCAGGGTCCAACACTTCCAGCAGCGCCGACGACGGGTCGCCGCGGAAATCGGCGCCCAGCTTGTCCACCTCATCGAGCATGAAGAGCGGATTCGTTGTGCCCGCCGTGCGCATGGTCTGGAGGACGCGGCCCGGCATCGAGCCGATGTATGTGCGCCGATGGCCGCGAATCTCCGCCTCGTCACGCATGCCGCCCAGGCTCACCCGCACGAACTTGCGGCCCAGCGCCTCGGCGATGGACTTGCCCAGGCTGGTCTTGCCGGTGCCGGGCGGCCCGACGAAGCAGAGGATTGGGCTTTGCATCTTCTCCTGCGCCAACTTGCGGACGGCGATATGTTCGAGAATGCGCTCTTTGACGCGGGGCAGCCCGTAATGGTTCTTATCCAGCACGGCGGCGGCGCGGGCAATGTCGAGATTGTCCTCGGTTGTCGTGTTCCAGGGCAGGTCGAGCAGCCATTCCACGTAGGTTCGCACCACGGTCACTTCCGGTGACGCGATCGGCATGGACGCCAGCCGGTTGAGTTCTTTTTCGACCTTCTCGCGCGCCTCGTCGGGCATCCCGCTGGTCGCCAGTCGCTCGCGCAGCCCGGCGATCTCGCGCTTGACGTCATCCTCCTCGCCCAACTCGGTCTGGATCGCGCGCATCTGCTCGCGGAGATAATACTCGCGCTGCGACTTGTCCACCTCTTGCTGCACCTGGGTTTGGATGCGGTTTTCCAACTCCAGCACATCCAGTTCCTGGCCCAGCAGGATGCTCAGGCGTTGCAGGCGCGAGTTCGCGTCCAGCGTTTCGAGCAGTTCCTGTCGCTGCGCCAGGTCCAGGTCGAGCACGTGACCCACGAGGTCGGCCAGGTTGCCCGGCTCGCGTTCGTTCATTGCAGCGACGTAGGCGTCTTCGGGCAGGTCGGGATTCAGGTCCACGGCCTTCTCGAACAGGGCCAGTACGGCGCGCATCAGCGCCTCGCCCGCCATGTCGTGGCGTTCGTCCTCATAGAGCGGCACGCCGCGGACGCGCAGGTGCGGCTCCGTCTCAATCACTTCGATAATGCGCACCCGCTCGATGCCCTGTACCAGCACCGTGGTGCTGCCGTCGGGCATTCGTAGCACGCGCCCGATTTCGACGGACGTGCCGATGGAATAAAGGTCGGAGATATCGGGGTGCACCACATCGGGGTCGCGCTGCGCCACCACCAGCAGCGGCGTGTCGTTCGCCTCCGCCTCTTCGGCCACACGCGCCGACCGCTCACGCGGGACGAAAATGGGCATCACCAGATTCGGGAAGACCACGCCATCCGGGATGGGGAACACCAGATACTCGTTGCCTTCCAGCGCGTCCAGCTCGCGGCTGCGCGAGCGGCGCAACCCCTTGCGGCCGATGCGGCGGCTGGGGGCCATCATCGCTAACATGGACAGGTCGTAACCGATCCTGGAGTACTGATCAGAATCCAAAGGGGTTAAAGCTCCTTCGAGGCTACCAATCGTACGCGTTGGCGGGTTCAGATTCCGGCTCATCGTCGGAGATGATCGCCACGCTCGATTCGTCCTGGAACACCCAATCTTCCGGGGGAAACGCGTCCGGATACCGCTCGGCCCACGCGCGGCGGGCCTGTGCAACTACGAAAATCGAACCGGTGATGCAGATCAGATCATCCGGCCCGGCCCAGGCCAGCGCGTCGGCCAGGGCTTCGTCCATCGAATGATACGCTGTGATGGGGATAGACAGCCCATAGGCTTGTACCGGCGCCATCAAGGTCTCGATGGCGGCCGCGCGCGGATGCCCGCTGCGAGTGATGATGATCTTGTCCACGGAGAGTTGGTCGTTTTCCGGCCCCAGAAAGGCTTCCAGCATCCCATCAATATCCTTATCGACGGAAGCACCGAACACCAGCGCCGTGCGTTGTCGCGGCGGGCCGGGGAACCATTCTGCCAGGGCGCGCCGCAGTTTGCGCGCCGAATCGGCGTTGTGGGCGCTGTCTACCACCACAACCGGCGATTTACCGAGGATCTCGAAACGACCGGGCCAGCGCGCGGTTTCGAGCCCGGCGCGCAGCGTCGCATCGGTGATTTCCACACCGATCTGATTGAGCTCGGCCAGCATCGCCACAGCCACGCCCGCATTGATAATCTGGTGGCGGCCCAGGAAGGGGATGCGTACATTGTTCAGTGCGAGGCCGTCGGCCACGCGCCGCGCGTTGAACGTCTGTCCCGACAAATCGTGCGCGACGGCTTCGACCTCCCAGTCCACGCCGATCTTCACCAGGCGCGCGCCCTTGTCACCGCACACCTGCTCGATGACCTCCATCGCCTCGGGTTCCTGCGGCGCGCTGACCAACGGCACCCCGGCCTTCGCGATGCCGGCCTTCTCCCAGGCGATGAGCGGCAGGGTATCGCCCAGCAAATCCATGTGGTCGAAGCTCAACGAGGTGATACCGCTGACCTGGGAATGGATGACGTTGGTCGCATCCAGCCGTCCGCCCAGCCCAACCTCCAGCACGGCCCACTCCACTTCCTGGCGGGCGAAATAGGAAAAACTGAGCGCGGTCATGATCTCGAACGCGGTGACGCCGGGTGTGGATTCGATGGCCGGTTTGCTGGCGCGCAACACGTCCACCAGCTCGCGCTTGCCGATCAGCCGGCCATCCACGCGGATGCGCTCGCGAAACGTGTGCAGGTGAGGTGACGTGTAGAGGGCGGTGCGATAACCGGAGGCCCGCAGCACCGACTCGACCATCGCCGACGCCGAACCTTTGCCCTTGGTCCCTGCGATATGCACCGACTGGAACTGTTCCTGGGGGCGGCCCAGCTTATCCAACAGGTCCACCATCCGGCTCAGGTCGAACGTCTGCGCGTCGTACCGGTAACGCGACTGCCGCTCATAGTTTATATAATTAAAGATATAATCCAGGGCATCCTGGTACAGGCCCATGAGATCTCCTGTTTTTGAAAGGAAGGCGGAGCCGCAGTCCCCGCATCCTGGTCATTCTAGCGCAAGCGGGGTCAAATGACAAGCACCGCGCGAGCCATCTCCTGGTCCATCCGATTCTCGCGGAGTGCGTAAGTGTTATAATGCAGTTCACAATATATTCCTCAAAGAGGTTTTCACATGACGGACGAACTACACGACGAACCCTGCTATGACATCACCCAGTTCGGCGCGGAAGATACTATCAAGCGTGTTCTGGTGGTCGCCGCGCACCCCGATGACCTGGAGACGGCCTGCGGCGGCACGATCAAACTATTGATCAACCGCGGGACCGAGGTGTCGTTGTTGCTGACGACCGATGGGGATATCGGCACGCATGACCCGACTTATACTCGCGAGACGCTGACCGCCACGCGGCGACAGGAGACGCTGGACGCCGCGCGCGTCCTGGGGTTGAAAGATGTGACCTTCCTCGGTCACCACGACGGCGAAGTCGTCGCCGATCTTGCCCTGCGTGCCGAGGTTGCCCATGTCTATCGCCGCCTGCAACCCGATACGGTCTTTACTTTCGACCCCACCTGGAGCGGGCAGGCCCACCCCGACCACACCGCCTCCGGGCGCGCCGCGGTTGACGCCTACATGCCCTCCAAGATGGAGCTGTATCACCCGGAGCAACTGGTTGACGAGGTTCAGGTGGCCGATGTGAAGCGGTTCTTCTTCTTCGGCGGCTCCAACCGCGAGGGCGCGCTCACCGTGGACATTTCTCCCGTCTGGGGCGATAAAGTCGCCGTCACGCGCTGCCACGTCAGCCAGTTCGGTCAGAAGGAAGAGGCGCTGGAATGGCTGGCCGAGTGGAACCGCGAGACCGGCAAATGCTGCGGCCTGGATTATGCCGAAGCCTTCCACGCCATGAGCGTCTGGTGACTGCGAGGCCCACCGATGACCGATTCACTCAAGACGGAGCGCAGCCGGGTGCGCCGCCTGCCCGACCGCGGCCACTATGACCGTGAGACGATTTACGCGATCCTCGACGAGGCATTGACCTGCCACGTCAGTTTCGTGCAGGATGGGCAGCCGTTCGCCATCCCGACGCTGCACGCACGCGACGGCGATGCGTTGTTGCTCCACGGCGCGACCACCAGCCGGCTCTTGCGTCACATCGCGGCGGGCGGCAAGGTGTGCGTCGCGGCGACCCTCCTCGATGGGTTGGTGCTGGCGAAATCGGTGTTTCACCACAGCGTCAACTATCGCTCCGCCGTGTTGTTCGGGCGCGGTGAGTTGGTTGAGGATGACGCGGCCAAGCTGGCGGCGCTCGAAATCTTCACGGAGAAGCTTACGCCGGGCCGCTGGGCCGCGGCGCGCCAACCCAACGCGACGGAACTCAAGGCCACCTCCGTGGTGCGCATTGCCATCGAAGACGCATCGGCCAAAGTGCGCACCGGCGGGCCGAAGGATGACGCGGAAGACCTGGCGCTGGACGTGTGGGCAGGCGTGATCTCGCTGTGGCTGGCGCGCGGCGAACCGACCCGTTAGGTTAGTCAGGTGCAACGCACTTCCGAAGTGCGTTGCACCTTGTATGGCCTTGACAGGTCGCTTTTTGCGTGCTAACATGTGAGCAGTTACTCATATGTTGCATTTTGAACCATTGGCCGAAACGGAACGTTTGGACGACTGCTGCGACGAGATCGGCGCGGAGGCGGTGGCCGCGGCGCGCGGCGCGCTGCCGGATGATGCGACGGTGGTCGAGCTGGCGACGATCTTCAAGGCGCTGAGCGACCCGACGCGTGTACGGATTATGTCGGTGCTGGCGCGCGGCGCGTTTTGCGTCAGTGACCTGGCTGCGGCGCTGGAGATGGGGCAGTCTGCCGTATCGCATCAACTGAGCGACCTGCGCGAGTTGCATCTGGTGCGCGCGCAACGCGAGGGGCGGCACATCTTCTATCAGTTGGACGACGATCACGTCGAACGGCTGTTTGCGGTGGGGCTAGAGCATGTCAAGCATGGCTGAAATCAATCCTGCATTGCGCACGGCCCTGATTCCGGTGGAAGGGATGGACTGCTCGGACTGCGTGCTGGTGTTAGAGCATGCACTGGGGCGCGTTGATGGCGTCGTCTCGGCTTCGGCCAGCTACGCGGGGCAGACGGTGCAAGTGCAATACGATGCAGGCCGCGCCAACCGGGCCGCCATCGAACGGCGCATCCGGTCGCTTGGCTACGACGTGCCGGAGACGGGTCTGCATGCACAGATCAAGGATCAGCGCGAGCTGTTGCTCAGTCTGCTGGCGGGTGTATTCCTCCTCATGGGCTGGCTTAGCGAGCGCTTCATGGGCTGGCCGCAGCCGATCTACCTTGCCTTATACGCGGCGACGTACGTCGCCGCGGGGACGCACGTCGCGCGCCACGCGTGGCATGCGCTGCGCGAGCGGCATTTCGACACCGATGTGCTGATGCTGGCGGCGGCGCTGGGCGCCGCGGCGCTGGGGCAGTTTGCCGAAGGGGCGCTGCTGCTCACCCTGTTCAGTCTGGGGCATGCATTGGAGGAACGCGCGCTGGATCGAGCGCGCAATGCGGTGCGCTCATTGGCGCAGTTGGCCCCGCGCACGGCGTTGGTGCAGCGCGACGGCATCGAGCGCGAGTTCCCCATCGAAGAATTGCTTATCGGAGATGTCGTCATTGTCAGGCCGGGCGCGCGCTTGCCTGTGGATGGTGAAGTCGCGGTCGGCAGTTCCGCGGTGGATCAGGCGTCAGTGACAGGCGAGTCTACGCCGGTGGAGGTGGAGCCGGGCAGCCAGGTATTCGCGGGGACGGTCAACGGCGACGGCGCGCTGGTGGTTCGGGTGACGCGCTTGGCACATGATAGCACGCTGGCGCGGGTGATGCGTATGGTCGAGGAGGCGCAGGCGCAGAAATCGCCCACGCAGCAGACCGTCGAGCGGGTGATGCGGGTCTTCGTGCCCGCCGTGTTGGTCGGGGCGGGCTTGCTGATCGTGATCCCGCCGCTACTGGGGATGCCGTTTCGTGAGTCGTTCCTGCGCGCCATGACGTTGCTGGTGGCGGCGTCGCCGTGCGCGCTGGCGCTCGGTACGCCGGCTGCGGTGCTGGCGGGGGTGGCGCGGGCGGCGCAGGGCGGCGTGCTGGTGAAGGGCGGCGCGCATCTGGAGAACCTGGGGCGGCTGCGGGCTGTGGCGTTCGATAAGACGGGCACGATCACCACAGGGCGACCGCAAGTGGTGGGCATCTACGGGTTTGACGGCGCGCCCGCCGACTGGACGACCCTGGCGGCGGCGGCGGAGAGCAGGTCGGGCCACCCGCTGGCACGCGCCATCACGCACGCCGGGCAAGGCGCGAGGCAATTGCCGGAAGTCAGCGCGTTGAACACCGCGGCCGGGTTGGGTGTGCAGGCGATGGTGACCGAGCATGATGTGCGGGTTGGTAGTGTGCGCTACATCCAGGAGACAAACATCCCGGTATCTGGAGCTGCACACGCGCAGGCATTGGCGCTGGAAGCCGGTGGTGCGACGGTGGTCGGTGTGGCGGTGGATGGGGCGCTTGCGGGCCTGCTGGCGCTTGCCGACACGCTGCGTGCGGACGCGCCGGCGGCGATTCAGTCGCTGAAAGCGATGGGCATCGAACAGACCACGATGCTGACCGGCGACAACGAGCGGGTCGCGCAACACATCGCCGCGGAGGCCGGGCTGGACGGGTATGTGGCGAATCTGTTGCCGGGCGACAAGGCGCAGGCGGTGGATGTCCTGGTGACGCAGTACGAGTACGCGGGGATGGTGGGCGATGGCGTGAACGACGCACCGGCGTTGGCGCACGCAACGGTGGGCATCGCGATGGGCGCGGCGGGCAGTGACGTGGCGCTGGAGGCGGCAGACGTGGCGCTGATGGGCGACGACCTGAACACGTTGCCGTTCGCGGTCAGTTTGGGGCGGGCCACGCGCGCGGTGATCCTGCAGAACCTGGTGATCGCCCTGGGCGTGATCGTGCTGCTTGTCGGGGCGGCCCTGACGGGCGTCGCGGGCATCGGCATTGCGGTAGTGCTCCACGAAGGCAGTACGTTGGTGGTAGCGCTGAACGCGCTGCGCTTGTTGCGGTACAGGGCATAAACGCGGCCTTGTCGCCGGTTGTCCCGTGTGTTACAATCTATCTTGTGAGTGAGCTTTTCGTGCAGCACCGGCGAGGGCTTTGCTCGCCGGTCGGGTCCACTCGCCCGACCGTCACCGATGACACGACACATTGGCATTGGAGGCAAAAAATGCAAGGCGACGCGAATTTGATTGCAACATTGAATGTGCTCCTGGCGGACGAACTGACCGCGATCAACCAGTACATGGTGCATTCCGAAATGTGCGCGAACTGGGGCTACGAAAAACTCCACGAAGCGGTTGAGAAGCGCGCGATCACCGAGATGCGCCACGCCGAGAAGCTGATCGGTCGGATTATCTTCCTGGATGGTATGCCGGTTGTCAGCAACCTGAACCCGCTGCACATCGGCGTGAACGTGGAAGCGCAGATTCGCGATGACCTCGACGCAGAACTTGCCGCCGTCAAACTCTATAACGCGGGCGTCAAACAGGCGTTAGAGACCGGCGACAACGGCACGCGTGAGATGCTGGAGTCTATTCTGAAAGACGAAGAAGATCACGTAGATTGGCTCGAAATGCAGATTGATCAGATTGACCAGATGGGGATTCAGAACTATCTGGTGGAGCAGGTGGACTGAGCGGCTGGGGCAAGTAGGCAGGTAGACAAGGATACAAGGCCGCCGGATTGCCCGGCGGCCTTTCTCGTTTGCGGGCGTTTCATTCAGTCGTGGGGTGAACGATGAAGACCTGGTTTCGCGTGGAGATGACGCATCCTGAGGAATTGCCGGAGGCGCTGAGGAACGACGACGTGCGCTATCCCGAAGGACTGGTCGAGCACTTCCTGCGCGAGTTCACGCGTGAAGGTGACACGGTGTTCGATCCGTTCGCCGGTTTCGGCACGACGCTGGCCGTCGCCGAGCGGATGGGGCGCATCCCATACGGGGTGGAGATGCTGCCGGAGCGGGTCGCCTACGCACGGGGTCGGCTCAAACGGTCGGAGAACCTGATCTGCGGGGATACGCGCGCCCTGGCGGCGCTGGAACTGCCGCCCATTGACTTCTGCATGACCTCACCGCCTTACATGGGCAAGGAAGATCGTGAAGACCCACTGGCGGCGTACCAAACGCGCAACCGTGGCTATCGCGCCTATCTGAGCGAGATGCGTGGCGTGTTCGGGCAACTACGCAAGCAGATGCGACCGGCGGGTACGGTCGTGCTGGAGGTCTCGAACCTCAAGGTGGAAGGTCAACTGACGACGTTGGCATGGGACATCGCAGAGGAAGTCGCGTCCGTGTTGCGCTTCGAGGGCGAGGTGATCGCCTGCTGGGATCACTATGACTACGGCTACGATCACAGCTATTGTCTGGTGTATTCGGTGTTGTAGTTTGGAACACGAAGGCGCAAAGGCAATCGAAGGACGCAAAGCGCGAAGATCGCGAAGGAGGTTCACTGCTTTCTTCGCGATCTTCGCGCTTCGTGATCTTCGATTGCCTTTGCGCCTTCGTGTTCCAAATACCCCTGCGACCTTGTTTCCTTATCTACTTGTCTACTTACTTCGCCTCCGCCAGGGCCTGTTCGATCACCTGCTGGAACTGCTCGAACGGCAACGCCCCGGAGAGGGGGCGGCCGTTGACGAAGAAGTTGGGCGTGCCGCGCACACCGAGCTGCTGACCTTCCTGCGTGTCGGCCTGGACGCGATCGAGCGTCTTGTCGCCG
>JBBQRS010000073.1:0-25176 GCA_038214535.1 Anaerolineae bacterium | reverse complement strand
CTGGGCAAAGTAGAACGGCACGCTGATGCTGCCACCCACCTCCAGCCCCAGCGATTGCGAGATGATCGAAAATGCGCCGCCCGCCCGCACCCGGATGTTGGTGGCGACCGAGGAGATGGAGAGGCCGGTGCTGAACGTGATCACGTTGGCGAGGATGATGATGAGCCACGCCCCGCCCAGCCCGGCGTTGCCCACGACCCAGCCCTCGCGCAGATACATGATCGCGCCCAGGACGGTGAGGATCGTTGGGGTGAAGACGCCGCCGAAGGTGCCGAACTTCCGGTTGGCGGGCGTGTCGGGCGTGGCCGGCGCGTGGCGCTTACGCAGACCGGCAAATCCGCCCCCTGACCGGGTTTCCGTCTCCGCCATAATCTCACTCCATCCTCTACGCTGTTCGATGTGGGCCGCCGCGTCGCTGCCGGCAGTATAGCGCTCGCGGGGGCCGCGGTCAACCGGCGCATTTTTATCACGCGGAGAGGAATTATTTCTTCCTTTTCTCCGCGTCCTCCGCGTCTCCGCGTGCATTTTCCCCTTGTCTACTTGTTTCCCTGTCTACTTGTTTCCTTCTTGACCTTTACCACACCGTACCAGGCGTACTTGCGCAGGCCGGGGAAGCGGGCGAAAAGCCGGGCGTCGAGGCGGCTCAACCGGGCGTGCGCCCAGCGGTAGGCGCGCTCGCCGCCGGGCAGCAGCCGCAGCAGAGACGCCAGGGGCATCGTCAGGAAGTAGACCTCGCATTGGGGTTGGTTGAACCGCCCCGCGAAGCGTTCCATCGCATCGGCGCGGATCGGTTGTTCGTCGCGGGTGCGCAGGCGGGGGGTCAGCCGCCGGCCCAGCCCAATCAGCGGATGGTCGGCCAGCGGCTCGGCGAAGGTGGCGCGCCCGTCGGCCTGCATCACCCGTGTGATTTCGGCGGCGGCCAGGTCGAGGTCGAGGTGATGTAAAATCGCCTTGCCGTAGACCACCCGGAAGCTCGCGTCGGCGAAGGGTAGCTCTTCGGCGTTGGCCTGGATGAAGTAGACCGGCGCGGCGGGGTCCTGGGCGCGGATCAACTCGCGCGCTCGGCTCAACTGGCGGTGCGACAGGTCGAGGCTGATCGGGCGCATCCCGCGCGCCGCCAGCTCGAGCGTCTCCTTGCCCTCGCCGCCGCCCATATCCAGCACCCGTTCGCCCGGCTTACCCCCCAGGAAGTCGAGCGCGGACGCCACCACCGCGTCGAACGCCGGCGGGTCATACAACAGCGCGTCGAGCCGATAGCGCCGCGGCGACTCCTCCTCATGCCACGCCAGCTCATTCCGAATGACGGATCTGCGCTCGTCTGTCATGTACTCTCTTCTTTACCACCAAGACTCCAAGGACGCCAAGGACACAAAGAAAACAAAGAAGAAAAAATCTTCTCTTTCTTCTTGGTGTTCTTGGTGCTCTTCGTGTCTTGGTGGTAAATCCTACTCCACAGCCTGTTGAATCGCTTCCCACGCGGCGGCGATGTGGCGTTCTTCCGTGTGCGCTTGGCCGATGCTCATGCGCAGGGTGTACTTGCCGTCGAGCACGGTGTGCGTCAGGAAGAGGTCGCCGCTGGCGTTGAGGGTTTCGAGCAGCCGCCGGTTCGCGTCGTCGCCCGCCTTCAGGCGGAAGCAGACGAGGTTCAGCGGGACGGGCGCGGCCAGCTCGAAGCGCGGATCGTCGCGCACCCAGCCGGTGAACTGTTGCGCCAGCGCGACGTGCCGCCGGATGTGATGCCGCAGCCCCTCGACGCCGTAGTGCCGGATCACGAACCACAGCTTGAGCGCGCGGAAACGCCGCCCCAGCGGGATGTGCCAGTCGCGATAGTCGAACACCGCGCCCGACTCCGTCGCCTTGTTCTTCAGATACTCCGGCAGGATGCTCAGCGTGCGGATCAGCGCGGCGCGGTCGGCCACGTAGAAGACGTCGCAGTCGAAGTTGGTGAACATCCACTTATGCGGGTTGGTGCAATAGCTGTCGGCGGCCTCCAGCCCGGCCTGAATCCAGCGGAACTCCGGGCAGATCGCCGCCGTGCCGCTCATGGCCGCGTCCACGTGCAGCCACAGCCCCTCCTCCTTGCAGATCGCGCCGATGGCGGGCAGCGGGTCCATCGCATTCGATGACGTGGTACCCACCGTCGCGGAGACGAAGAAGGGGGTCAGCCCGGCGGCGCGATCCTCGCGGATACACGCGGCCAGGGCGTCGGCGCGCATCGCGTAGTTCTCGTCCACGGGGATCGCGCGCAGGTTGGCGCGGCCGATGCCCGCCACGCCGATCGCTTTCTCAATGGAAGAATGGCCCTGTGTCGAGGTGTAGGCGACCAGCCGCCCGTTGCACCCCGCGCCGTCGGCATAGCCCTCCTCGTTGCTGCGGAAGCCGGTCGCCCGTTCGCGCGCCACCAGGATCGCCGTCAGCGCCGAGCTGGACGCGGTGTCCTGGATCACCCCGCCGCCCGCCGCGCTCGACTTGAACTTCTCCGGCAGCGCCAGCATGTCGGCGTACCAGTCGAGCACCTGCGTCTCGACCTCGGTGCAGGCCGGGCTGGTGGCCCAGAGCATCCCCTGCACGCCCAGCCCCGCCGAGAGCAGGTCGCCCAGGATGGAGGGGCCGGAGTTGTTGGATGGGAAGTAGGCGAAGAAATTGGGCGACTGCCAGTGCGTGACGCCGGGCATCACCACGCGGGTCATGTCGGCCAGCATCGCCTCGAACGACTCGCCGTGTTCGGGCGCGGCCGGCGGCAGCATGGCGCGAATCTCGCCCGGCTGCGCCTGCGACAGCACGGGGTAATCCTCGACGTGCTCCATATAGTCGGCGATCCAGTCCACGGCCATGCGGCCATAGCGCCGGAACTCGTCGGGGGTCATGTGATAGCTGGTCTGATCGGTCATGTGGCAGATCCTTTGGTTTAGCTGATGCGTTCAGTTTAGCACCAGACGCGGGGAAAGCCAACACGGATTCCTGACACGGATTGCACGGCTGGCGTTCTGGCTCCTCTCCCACGGGGAGAGGAGCCAGATGCAACCCGCGGTGCGCGGCTGCGTAGAGATGGGTGTAATCCTATGCACAATCCGGGAGGAGCACGCCATGGCCCATATCCTGATCGCCTATGAAACCTGGGCCGGGGCGACCCACCAGGCTGCCGACATCGTCGCCGACGCCCTGCGCGCGGACGGCAATTCTGTGGACGTGAAGCGCGCCGGTAAGGTGAAGGATGTCGCGCCGTATGACGCCATCGTCCTGGGCACATCCGTCCACGCGGGGCGGTTACCGCGCGCCGTGCCGGCCTTCGCGAAGCGCAACCAGAAGGCGCTGGCCGCGAAGCCGGTCGCCTGTTTCGTCGTTTGCCTGACGATGTGCGAAGACACGCCGGAGCATCGCGCCACGGCCACCGCCTACCTCGACAAGGTGCGTGAGGCCGCGCCGGGGATGCTGCCGGTAGACAGCGGCCTCTTCGCGGGCGCGCTGATCACCGAGGGCGGGGATTTCGACGATCTCAACCCGATGCTCAGGGGCATGGTGGGCAAGATGGCGGAGAACCAGCCCGATCACCGCGATCTCCCCAACCAGGACGCGATCCGCGCCTGGGCCGAGGCGCTGCCCGCGAAGCTGGCTTAGGTTCCCTTCTTCGCTCGTAGTGCGATGTCCTCTGCGCCGTGGGGGGCGCGCAGAAGACTGCGCACTACGAGCAAGACCCCCTCACCCAACCTCTCCCGGAGGGAGAGGGGCCAGACCATCAGCACGCGGAGACGCGGAGATCGCGGAGTAGAAGAAAGATATTCTCCGCGTCCTCCGCGTCTCCGCGTGCAGTGGGGGGCTTGCCGTGCGCGCGGAAGTATGTTTATAATCTCCCCATATCGTCACGCCCACCCGCTCAACCCGGAAGCCGTTATGCCCATCGAAAAACTCCGCCCCACCGCAACCTTTGACGCCGACCGCCTGGCCGCGCTGCGCGCCATCGCGCCCGAGGCGTTCGCCGACGGCAAGCTCAACCGCGACGCGCTGCTCGAGGCGCTGGGCGAACACCTGGAAGACGAGGGCCGCGACGCCGAGCATTTCGGCCTCTTCTGGCCGGGCAAGCGCGAGGCGCGGCGGTTGGCGAGCACCCCGAGCGCCGGCGCGCTGCACCCCGCCCCCGGCGAGGGCGTCCATGAGGAGACGACCCGTCACGTCTTCATCGAGGGGGATAACCTGGAGGTGTTGAAGCTGCTGCAGAAGGCGTATGCGGGCCGGGTGAAGCTGATTTATATTGACCCGCCCTACAACACCGGCAACGACTTCATCTATAACGACCACTTCGCGCAGCCGGTGGAGGAGTATCTGCGCGCCACGGGCCAGGCCGACGAGGCGGGCCGCGTGTTGGTGACGAACACGCAGGCGGGCGGGCGCTATCACTCGAACTGGCTCAACATGATGTATCCCCGGCTGCGCCTGGCGCGCAACCTGCTGCGCGACGACGGCGTGATTTTCGTCAGTATTGACGATAACGAGGTCCATAACTTACGCGCGCTAATGAATGAAGTCTTTGGTGAGGAGAATTTCGTAGCTAATGTGGTGTGGCAAAAGAAATATGCTATTTCAAGTGATGCCAAAGGTATTCCACCCATGCATGACAGCATTTTGGTTTATCAGAGGTCATCTGCTTTCCAACCCAATATGCTACCGAGAACAAAGAAACAAGATGACGTGTACCAAAACCCGGACAATGATCCGCGAGGTCTCTGGCGCTCTGATAACTTGACCAGATCTGAATACCGCGAAAGGGATTACTATCCAATAAAATCTCCCAAGACCGGGAAAATCTTCTATCCGCCGAAAGGCGCAAGTTGGAGACACCCTCGTGATGTTGTCGAACAAATGATAGAAGACAACAGAATATGGTTTGGGAGAGATGGAAACAAGCGTCCGGTACCTAAACGGTTCTTGTCAGAAGTACGGCAGGGTGTTGTGGCGTCGGCATGGTGGCCGCATACAGAAGCAGGTCATAACGATCAGAGTAAGAAGGAGTTGCAGGTGATTTTTGGGGGCGAAAGTCCCTTCGACACTCCAAAACCCACGAAGTTGGTGCGACGAATGCTTCAGATTGCCACAGGGAATGATTCAAGAGACATAGTTTTGGATTTCTTCTCTGGTTCATGCACAACTGCCCATGCGGTGCTGGCTCAGAATCGCGAAGCAGACGGGAATTGCCAATTTATCATGGTGCAACTACCTGAGCTCACTCCGGCAGATTCTCCAGCAAGGCGGCTTGGTTTCGATACCATCGCGGACGTCGGCAAAGAGCGCATCCGGCGGGTGATCGCGCGGATGGAGGCGGAGGACGCGGGCAAGCTCACCACGGGCCGCGACGGCCCCGAAGACCTCGGCTTCCGCGTCTTCAAGCTCGGGCGCTCGAACTATCAGGCGTGGCGCGACTACGACGGCGACGACCTCGCCGCCCTGCAGACCCTCTTCGACCGCTTCGAGTCGCCCCTCGTCGCAGGCTGGGAGCCCGCGGGCCTCCTCACGGAGGTGATGCTGATGGAAGGCTTCCCGCTCGACAGCACGGTCGAGCCGCTGCCGGAGTTCACGCAGAACCGCGTCACCCGCGTCTCGTCCGACCTCCTCGCACATCGGCTCTACGTCTGTCTCGACGCGCACGTCCACCCGGAGACGATCGCCGCGCCGGCGATGGGCAAGGACGACACCTTCATCTGCCTCGACGCTGCGCTCACCGACGAGGCCAAAGTCCGGCTGGAGGATGGGCGGCGGGTGAAGGTGATTTGATTGATCGGCGTGTTGCAGCGAGTTCACATTGACAGGGGAATGGATGGCGCTTTACCGGCTCTACGTTGATGAAGTGGGCAATCATGACATGAATCATGCGGATGATCCTAACCAGCGGTTCCTATCGCTGACCGGCGTCATCCTCGAATCTGGATACACGCTCAACATCTTGCAGCCGGAGATGGATCATCTCAAGCGCACGTTTTTCCAGCATGATCCCGACGTGCCGGTGATCTTTCATCGCAAGGAGCTGGTGAATAAACGTTCACCTTTTTACTCGCTTCGTGATCCTGATGTCGAGCGGCAGTTCAACACGATGCTTCTTACCTCTCTGGCGCGCTGGGAATACCGCGTGATCACGGTGGTCATTGACAAGCGAGCGCATCGTGATCAGTATCAGGTGTGGCACTATCACCCCTATCACTACTGCCTGGCGATTCTGCTGGAACGCTTCGTGCTTTTCCTCCATTATGGCAAGCATCATGGAGACCTGATGGTGGAAAGCCGCGGAGGAACGGAGGATGGTAAGCTCAAGCTCTCTTACTCCAGGCTATATACCGGCGGCACAGACAATATCCCGGCAAACTGGTGGCAGGCTTGCCTCACATCTTCGGAGTTGAAGGTAAAGCCCAAAAGCGCGAATGTCGCCGGCCTACAACTTGCCGATCTGGTCGCTCACCCGTCACGGCGCGAGACGCTCATCGAACATGGCCTGATGATAGACAGCCGCGATGTGTTCGGCGATCAGATTGCGGCTATCTTGCGCCAATCCAAGTATCTTAGAAACGCTCGAACGGGGCAGATTGATGGCTATGGCAAAAAGCTGTTGCCGTGAAAAAGAGGAAGCGCCCGCAAGGGCGCTTCCTCCGATGGCCGAAGGCCATCCACCTCCACTGAATGGATTAACTCTATTATAGTCGAAATTGACCAAATGTCAATACACTCGAAAAGCGAAAGATGATCCTCATGGCCTCGAAGCTCCAACTGAAGTTTGATGCGAACCAGGAGCACCAACTCCGCGCGGTGGAGAGCGTCGCGCGCCTCTTCGAGGGGATGCCGCGCTATGCGGCCGGCTTCGGGCTGAGCGACGAAATCGTGAGTAACCTGGCCCCCGGCGCGGCGCTGGCCGAATCGTTCCTACGCCCCAATCTCGGCGAGGTGCAGCGCGCAAACCGCATTCCCGAGGACGCGCGCCGCGGCGTCATCGAATTCGATCAAGGGGTGGGGCTGGCCGGCATCGAGGATCGCACCATCCTCGCGCCGCACTTCACCGTCGAAATGGAGACCGGCACCGGCAAGACCTACGTCTATCTACGCACGATCTACGAGCTGCGCAAACGCTACGGTTGGAGCAAGTTCGTCATCGTCGTGCCGAGCATCGCGATCTACGAAGGCGTGGTCAAGAATGTCGAAATCACGCGCGACCACTTCCGCGCGCTCTACGACAACGAGCCGTTCGACCTGATCCCGTATGACGGCGCGCAACTGAGCCGCATCCGCCACTTCGCCACGGCCAACACCGTCACGGTCTTGCTCATCACGCTGGACGCCTTCAACAAGGCCACGAATAACCTCTACAAGGCCTCGGAGAAGCTGCCCGGCGAACGGCAGCCCTACCAGTTCATCCAGGCGACGCGCCCGATCCTGATCCTGGATGAGCCGCAGAACATGGAGAGCGTCCGGGCGAAGGAGGCGCTGCGCACCCTCAACCCACTCTTCGCCCTGCGTTACAGCGCGACCCACCGCACGCACCCGAATCTGGTCTATCAGCTTACGCCGGTGGACGCCTATCAGCGCGGCCTCGTCAAGCGCATCCAGGTCTACGGCATCACGGAGGTGGAGAGCCCCAATGCCGATGTGCTGGCCGTGGTAGACATCACCCCGCCGCCCCGCATCACGGCGCGCGTGCGGGCGCGCGTCACCGATCTGCTTGGCACGCGCGAGGTCGAGATCGCGCTTCGCCAGGGCGACGACCTCTTCAAAAAGACGGATCGCGCCGAGCATCGCGCCGGCTACGTGGTGGAGAACATTGACGCGGGGGCGGGTTTCGTGGAGTTCCGCAACGGCCGGCGGCTCTACCTTAACGACGCATCCGGCCCCTCGCGCCCGGCGATCTTCCGGGAACAAATCCGCCAGACGATCTTGCGGCACATGGAGCAGCAATCTGCCCTGGCGCAGCAAGAGATCAAGGTCCTTTCCCTTCTCTTTGTGGACCGGGTCGCCAATTATGCCGCGGCAGACGGGCTTATCCGCCGCCTGTTCGAAGAAGAGTTCGAGCGGATGAAGCATGATTTTGGCCTCTTCAAGCCGCTTGATGTGCGCGATGTTCACCGGGGCTACTTTGCCTATATGCGCCAGCGGGGCGGCGGCGAGGTCGCGCAGGATACGTCGGGCCGCACGGTCGCCGAGCGCGAAGCTGAGAAGAAAGCGTTTGCGCTCATCATGCGCGACAAGGAAAGACTGCTCTCTTTTGATGAGCCGGTGAGCTTCATCTTCGCCCACTCGGCGCTCAAAGAGGGGTGGGATAACCCCAACGTCTTCCAGATTTGCACGCTCAACCAGACGGTCTCGGAGATCAGGAAGCGCCAGGAGATCGGGCGCGGGTTGCGGCTCTGTGTGGATCAGACGGGCGAGCGGATTCACGATGAAGATGTGAACGTCCTGACCGTCGTTGCCAATGAGAGTTATCACGACTACGCGGCGCGCTTGCAGCAGGAATACCAGGAGGACGGGACCCTCGCGCCGCCGCTGGTCGGCAACGCCAAACTGCCGAAAGTTGCGCTGCGCGACGATAAAATTTTCTATGAGAGTGAGGCCTTTGCGCAGTTCTGGCAACGCCTCAATCGGCGCATGCGCTACCGGATCGCCGTGGACACGGATACACTCATCGAGCAATGCGTCTACCGGGTCAACCGGGCGGATTACCCCGGCCACGTGCTGGTGGTGGAAAAGGGCCGCATCGTCCTCGGCGCATACAAGCTCAAGGTCATTCAGGTTGACCCCGGCAAGGCAAAGGTGCAGTTCCTGCTGTTCGATCAGTATGGCGACGAACAGGAAGCGACGCCAACCCTGCGCGCCGGCGACGACGTCGCTCGCAAGCTCGGCAACGATCATCTGCGCTCACTCGGCCCCCTGGCGGTCGAGCAGGTGGATGGCGAGTGGCAAGTTGTGTTCACGAACGCCGGTCTCAGGCTGCCTGTCGGCAAGGAGTATACCTACACGCCGGAGGCATTCGGCGGCGAGGCCCGCGAGCGGTTCGTGCAGGTCAAGACGGAACGTTACCCCGTTTTCAACCTGATCGAGCGCGCCGCGCAACAAACCGGCCTCACCCGCCCCACGGTTAACGCTATCTTCCGGGCCATGCGCGCCGATAAGAAGGCGTACTTCCTGCAAAACCCCGAAGGCTTCGCCAACGTCTTCATCCGGGAATTGCGGAACGCCGCGGCCGCGCACATCACCGAGCGCATCGAATTCGTGATCGAAGAGGAAGACGCCGGGTACGACCTGGACGCGCTTTTTCCACCCATCCGCAAGTATCCCCAGAAAGAGATCGTCGAAGCCGGCCCGCACGGATTGTATAATCTCGTGCAGAAGGATTCGGAGGTCGAGCAGCGCTACGTGGAAGCCATCAAGCACGACGGGGACGCCATCCGGTTCTATTTCAAGTTTCCCTCGGCGTTCAAGATTGATCTCCCTGAGATCATCGGCAACTACAACCCCGACTGGGGCGTCGCGCGTGTTCACCGCGACGGCACGGTCGAAGTGCAGGCGTTCGTCCACGAGACGAAAGGCGGCAAGCTGGGGACGCTACGCTTCCCGCATGAAGAACGCAAGGTGCGTTGCGCGATGAAGTACTTCGCGGCCATCGGCGTTAACTACAAGATGATTGACCCCGACACGCGCGGCGACTGGTGGGATCCGACAAGCGGGGCCGTGCCGCTGCCGGGCTTCTGAATTTCCGCGCACCCAGACCCCTCACCCGGCCTCTCCCAGGGGGAGAGGGGCCAGATTGCGCGCACGCGGAGACGCGGAGAGCGCGGAAGAGAAGAAAGATATTCTCCGCGTTCTCCGCGTCTCCGCGTGATGGATAATTCCTCACTCATACGCCAGCACCTCGCGGACGGTGACGCGGGAGGCGCTGCGGGCGGGGAGCAGGCTGGCGAGGGTCGCCAGCGCGAGCACCACCGCGAACCATAGCACCACCCCCAGCGGCGCGAACGTGAAGCTGAGGCTGGCCTGCAGGATCGAGTTGCCGATGGCGTTGCTCATTGCCAGGCTGAGCGGGAACGCCAACAGCGCCCCCAGTAGCGCGCTCAGCAGCCCGATGATGATCCCCTCGACCACCACGATGTTGAAGATCGAGCGGTCGGTCGCGCCGATGGCGCGCAGCACGCCGATCTCGCGCGTCCGCTCGATCACGTTCAGGCTCATCGTGCCCATCAGCCCGATGCCGCCGACCACCGCCAGCAGGATCGCCATGATGAGCAGCAACACCACGACCAGGTTGAACTGCGAGTTGATCTGCGCCTTCGTCTTGCCGCTGGCGTCGGTCTGCGCCACCTGGATGCCGTTGTCCTTGAAGTGCTTCTCCAGCGTTTGCGCCATGGCGATCTGCGAGGCCACGTCGTGTTGCTCCGTCAGCGCGAAGACGATGTTGCTGCGGCCCACGCCGCCCATCTGCTTCGCCAGATAGGGCATGTTCACGAAGCCCGTGGCCTGGGGCGGGGTCTGCGTGACGACGCCCACCACCGTCCAGTCGAGGTCCTTGCCGCCAATGGATAGGGTGATGGTGTCGCCCACCTGCACGTCGGGTTCATCCTTGAGGAAGAGGGTGTTCACCACGACGGCGTTCTCGTCTTCGGGCAGCAGCCAGCGCCCCTCGACCACGTTCGGGTGAATCAGCGCGCTGTTGGGCGGCGGGCCATAGATCACGACGCTCTCGCTCTCGGTGTCGTCGGGGCGGATGCGGCGCGCCGACTCGAAGCGCCACGACTCCGCCGCCTGCACGCCCGGCACGTCCAGCGCCATCCGCTCGACCTGTTCGATGCGATAAGGCCGGTTGAAGGCCAGCAACACGTCATAATCAATGTACTTGAACATATCGTCGAGCGTGAGCATCAGCGACGCGCGCACCGCGAAGACCGCGATGAAGATCGCCCCGCCCAGCACCAGCGTCGTCAGGGTCAGCAGCAGCCGGCCCTTGCGGCGGAAGGTGTTGCGCAGCGAGAGCAACAGCGGCCGCGGCAGCCCGCGCACGCGCCCGAGCAGGGCGTCGGTGCGGCTGCGCTTGACCTTCTGCGCGCTCAGCCCGTAATCGCTCATCGCCTCGCGCGCGCTCACCCGCACGGCGGAGACGATCGGCCAGAGCGCGGCCAGCAGCGGCACGAGCAGCCCCACGCCGAGTTGCAGCCCCAGCACGCGCGGCGACAGGCTGAAGCCGTGGATGTCGAAGTTGATCATGCCGGCCAGCAGCCCCGACATGGCGCGCGCGGCCACGATCCCCAGCGGCACGGCGATCAGCAGCGCCAGCAGCGCATAGGCCAGCACCATCGCGTAGTAGATCCCCATGATCTGCCCCGCCCGCCCGCCGATCGCCTTCAGGATGCCGATCTGCCGCGTCTGTTGCGAGAGCTGCGCCTGCATGGTGTTCACCACCAGGAAGCCGCTGACGATCAGCACCAGCCCGCCCAGGATGCTCAGGATCAACATCACCGGCGTGATGGTCTCGCTGGCGGGGTGCTCGCCCGGCTTCGGGATAAAGGTGAAGTCCACGGTGCGCCCGCTGCCCTCGATCTTCTTGCCGACCTTATCGGCCACCGCGGTCACACCCTCCTTCGTCAGCCCGGCGTCGCCCGCGGCGATGATCGCCAGCTCGGTGAAGCCTTCCACGCCGAGGCGGCGCATCGTTTCATCGGTGACGTAGCCCTTGCCCGTGCCGTCAAAGGTAGATGAGGACTGCGACAGGTCGTGCAGCGTCCCCACCACCCGCAGCTCGCGCATTTTGCCGTTCGCATCCTCGATCAGCACCGTGTCTCCGGCCTGCGCGCCCATCCACGGGCCGGAGAGCCGTTCCAGCACGATCTCGTCCTTGCCGGGCGGGAACACACCGGTCAGCGGGCGCAGCTTGCCCACGCGGATGTCCCGGATATCGGGGAAGCTGATGACGCTGAGGTTGCGCCAGGTGGCGTCGGGCTTCGCGTTGTTCACGGTGAGGCCATCGCGCGCCATGGCAAAGCGCGCGGTGTAGGTGCGCCGCCCTTCGGCGTCGGCCACTTCGGGCATGTTGCGCACGGTCGCCACGAAATCGGCGTCGAACGGTTGAGTGAAGAGCGTGGCCTGGGGCGGGTTGGTGGTCGCCCACTGGCTGTTCATCTCACGCGTCATCACCTCGGATGAACCGTTGATCATGCCGATGGCGAAGACGCCGACCGCGATGGACAACACCACGAGGATCGTGCGCGCCTTGTGATCCCACAGGTCGCGGATGACCTTATGCCAGCGGGGGCTAATGTGCATGGCCGTTGCTCCGCGCGGCGGTGTTCTCGCGCAGCCGCTCGTCTACCATCGCTTCCACGGCTTCGCGCGTCTCCGGCGATTCGGCCAGCAACGCGGTGAAGGCGTCGTCATCGAGCACGGCCAGCTCCACGCCCTGCTGTCCCGCGCGGATGGTGGCGCGGTTCGCGCCGCCGTGCAGCAGCTCGATCTCCCCGAAATATTGGCCCGGGCCCATCGTCGCGGCCACCACTTCTTCGCCGGATGGCGTGCGCACCCAGGCGCGCACGCTGCCGCGCGTGATGATGTGCAGCGCCGCGGGGTCGTGGTCTTCGTGCAGGATCACCTCATCGGCGGCGAAACGACGCGGCGTCAGCTCGCGGGTGGCGCGCACCAACTGCTCGGACGTGAGCGCCGGGAAGAGGTTCGCCAGCCGCTCCTCGATCACCTCGCCGTCGGCGATCACCACCGTGCGGGTGACGCGTTGCGCCAGGTCGCGGTCGTGCGTCACCATCAGGATCGTCTTGCCCTCGGCTACCAGGCTTTCGAATAGCGCGTAGACAGCGTCCGCGGTCTTCGAGTCGAGGTTGCCGGTCGGCTCGTCGGCCACCAGGATGGGCGGGTCGTTCGCCAGGGCGCGAGCGATGGCGACGCGCTGCTGCTGCCCGCCGGAGAGCGCCGAGGGCAGCTTGTAGGCCTGTTCGGCCACGTCCACCTGTTCGAGCAGGTGTAAAGCTCGCGTCACGCGCTCGCGCGAGCTGTACATGTTGCAGAGGTCCATCGGCAGCATCACGTTCTCGATCACCGTCAGCGTGGGGAGCAGTTGGAAGAACTGGAAGATCACGCCCACCGTGCGCCCGCGCCAGGCGGCCAGTTGCCCCTCGCTGAGGTTCTCGATGGCCGTGCCGCCGATCACCACGTGGCCCGTGGTGGGGCGGTCAATGCCGGTGATCATGTTCACCAGCGTGGATTTGCCGCTGCCCGACTTGCCCACCACCGCGACGAACTCGCCCGGGTCCACGCGCAGCTCAACGTCCTTGAGTGCGGTGAACGGCCCCGCGGGGGTCTGGTAATTCTTGACGACCCCGGAGAGGTCAATCAGGTGATAATTATCGTTCTCGGCCACGGCGGTCGAGTTCTTGCGTTTGCGTCCAAACATGGAGATTCTCTCGTCCTCATAGGTGTTGCGACTCTACATATACTGTACGCATCATAGCACAGGAAGGTCGCACGGTAGGAAGGGGGAATTACGAATTGGCTAACACGGATGCCGACACGGATGCTCACACGGATCGGGGCTCTATGGAACAATGCTGTCAAAATGCTCTCTCTACAGGGAGGCGGCTCCCCGCACATCCGTGAAAGAATCCGTGTTAGCCCAATCCGTGTGAGCATCCGTGTTGGCCGTTCGTTGTTGACACCGCGGCCCGTTCGCGCTAGAGTAATGCTCATTCTGCGTTCAGCAAGGGAGAACACACATGCAAACGGTCAGTCCTGAAACGCTCGGTTTTTCCGCCGACCGGCTCGCGCGCGTCCGCCCGGCGATGCAACGCTACGTGGACGCGGGCCAGTTGGCGGGCATCCAGGGGCTCGTCTCGCGCCGCGGCCAGGTCGCCTGGTTCGATTCGGTGGGCATGGCCGACATCGCGGCGGCGCGGCCCATGACCGAGGACGCGATCTTCCGTATCTACTCGATGAGCAAGCCGATCACCAGCGTGGCTTTGCTGATGTTACTGGAAGAAGGGCGGCTGCAACTGAGCGATCCACTGGCGCGCTATATCCCGGCCTTCGCTGAGGTCAAGGTGCTGGCGTGCGACGCCGAGGGCAGCCCGCGCACCGTCCCCGCGAACAGGCAGATCACGCTGCACGACCTGATGACGCACACCGCCGGGCTGAGCTATGGCTTCGGTGACGACGTGCTGGATCAGAAATATCAGCGCGAGATGTGGGGCGCGTTGCTGCAGAAGCCGGATGCGGACATGGCGGAGTGGATGGAAGTGATCGCGACCATGCCGCTGGCGTTCCAGCCGGGGGCGCGCTTCCGCTACAGCGTGGCGACCGACGTGCTGGGCGCCGTGGTGCAGGTGGTCTCCGGGCTGCCGTTCGAGGATTTCCTGGCGCAACGCATCTTCGCGCCGCTGGGCATGACCGATACAGCATTTTATGTCAAGCCGGAGATGCTGGATCGGCTCGCCGCCTGCTATCGAACTGACGCCGAGGGCAAGCTGGAAGCGTTCGAGCCGGATGGGCCGACGAGCTATCGCACACCGCCGAGCGCCCCCTCCGGCGGGGGCGGGCTGGTCTCGACCACGGGCGACTACTTCCGCTTCTGCCGGATGCTGCTCAACCGGGGCGAGCTGGACGGCGTGCGCCTGCTGGGCCGCAAGACGGTGGAATGGATGACCACCAACCACCTGCCACCGGGCGTCTATCTGGATAATAACCCGGCAGGCGGCGCGGGCTTCGGGCTGGGCGTCCTGGTGGTGTCCGATGCGGGCCGCCGGGAAACGCTGGGCACGAGGGGCATCTATGGCTGGGGCGGCATGGCAACCACGAACTTCTGGATTGACCCCGTCGAGGAGATCATCGGTATTCTGATGCTTCAGTTCGTGCCGGGCGAAATCTACTCCGTGGTGGACGATTTCCGCAACCTGGCGTACCAGGCGCTGGTGGATTGAGCAAGGGATCGGGTATCAGGGATCAGGTATTGGGAATCGGGGATCGGGTATTGGGAATCGGGAGTCGGCTGCTTTGCTCCCTGCTCCCCAATCCCTATTCCCTGATACCCGATCCCTGTTCCCTGATACCCGACCCCCGACCCGAAGGAGCAACCGTGTACCTGCAAGACTACTACGATTTCATCACCGAGACCGCCTACCTGGCCGGGCGGCTGACGCTGGGCTACTTCCAGACGCACACCCGCCCCGAGTTCAAGGCCGACGACACGCCGGTCACCATCGCCGACCGGCAGGCGGAGGAGTTGATCCGCGCGCGCATCGCCGCGAACTACCCCGACCACGCCATCGTGGGCGAGGAGTTCGGCGTCGAAGGCGCGGGGCGGGCGTCGCACCGCTGGTTCATTGACCCCATTGACGGGACGAAGGCGTTCGTGCGCGGCGTCCCGCTCTACGCGGTGTTGATCGGGCTGGAGATCGAGGGCAACGTGGAGGTGGGCGCGGCCTACTTCCCCGCGCTCGATGAGATGCTGGCCGCGGCCACGGGGCTGGGCTGCTGGTGGAACGGCCGGCGGGCCGGCGTCTCGCAGGCGACCGACCTGACACGCGCCTATATCTCCTGCACCGATCCGGGCAGTTTCGAGAAGTATGACCGCAAGGCCGCGTGGGAGCGACTGGAGGGAGCCGTCTATCACCGCGCCGGGTGGAGCGACGCTTACGGCTATCTGCTGGCCGCGACCGGGCGCATCGAGGTGATGCTGGATCCGATCATGAGCGCGTGGGATTGCGCGCCGTTCCCGCCCATCTTCCGCGAGGCCGGCGGCTATTTCGGCGACTGGCACGGCCGCGAGACGATCTACAGCGAGGAAGGGCTGGCGACCACGCCGGCGCTGCTGCCTCAGGTGCTCGCGCTGCTGGAAGGCGGCGAGTAGAAGATCAAGCAGATCAACCACGGAATACGCGGAATACACGGAAACAAGATAAGGTTCTTTCCCTTTCCGTGTTTTCCGTGGTTCGTGAAGGAGAAACATCATGGTTGATGCACAGGGCTATCCGAACACGAAAGCGGAAATCGTGGTGCGCATGGAGGCGGCGCGGCGCGCGCTGCTGGCGACGTTGGGCGCGCAGGAGCTGGCCGCGCTCGTGGCCCCCGGCCCCGACGGCGGCTGGTCTGTCAAGGATCACATCGCGCACATCGCCGCGTGGGAGCGCTACCTGGCTGCCATGCTGACCGGCGACGACCGCTGGACGGAGATGGGGCTGACCGGCGCGCCCACGCAGGTGGAAGAGTGGCAAATCAACAAGGCGATCTACGAACACAACGTGGACCTCTCGCTGGCGCAAGTTTACGCGCGCTGGGACGCCGCGCACCGGACGGTGCTCGACGCGCTGGCCGGGCTGACTGACGCCGACCTGCTCTTGCCTTTCGCGCATTACGTGCCCGACGCCACCGGCGACGGCGCGACCGACCCGATCTACGGCTGGATCAACGGCAACACCTGGGGCCACTACGAGGAGCACGCGGGCTGGATCGCGGAGCAACTGGCGCAGGCTGACGCCGCCCAGGTCGCAGACACGGGCGGCGCATACGGGCCGAGCGTCGTGGCCGACTTCATCGCCGCCAACGACGCCGCGCGCACCGAGATAATGACGCTGCTCGCCGGGCTGGACGAGGCAGCCCTCAGCGCGCCGCGCGGCCCCGACGGGTGGGCCATCAAGGATCACCTGTTGCACCTGGCCGCATGGGAGCGCGGCGTGGCGGCCCTCCTGGGCGGCCATGACCGCTCGAATGCGATGGGGCTGACCGACGCGCAGACCGAAATGGTGGACAACGCCGACGAGATCAACGCGCTGCTCTTCGAGGCGGGCCGGATGCGCACCGCGCAGGCCGCGCTGGCCGAATTCGAGGCGGCGCATCTCGCCATGCAGGCCGCGCTGGCGACCCTCACCGACGCCGACCTGCAACGCCCCTATGCAGAGTTTTTGCCCGACGCCGATGACACGGACCTCGGCCCGCCGATCGCGGAGGTCATCAGCGGCAACGCCTGGGCGCACTACATCGAGCACCTGGAGTGGATCGAGGACGCGCTGGGGGAGTGAGCAGAGGGGCGGAGGAGCAGAGGAGAGCGGGAGACGCGGAGTGCGCATCCTCAGATGCGCCGCGCCGCGCCCCAATCGCGCGAAGTACGCATCCTTTTCACCTCCGCCCCTCTGCTCCTTCGCCCCTCTGCATCTGAAAGGAGCGCATGATGGACGATGAGACACTGGCGGCGCGGACAGACGTGATTCGCGGGGTTGCGCCGGAGCTGGCGGACGCCTTCGTGCAGTCTTTGAGCCGGGGCGAATATGCCGATGCGCTGGTCGCTGACGAATCCATCGTTTTCCGCTTCCCGCGTTACGCAGAAGGGGTCGCAGAGCTGGCGCGTGAACACGCGGTGCTGCGCGGCATAGAGGGCCGCCTGCCGCTGGCGACCCCCGAACCGATCTATTTCAACCCCGACGGCCCACCCGGCGAGGCGTTCATCGCCTACCGGCTGATCCCCGGCGAGGGACTGGCCCACGAGACGGTGGGCGCGATTCACGACGAGGCCACGCTGGATCGGCTGGCGGGGCAGTTGGGTGGCTTTCTCTATGCGCTGCACACGCTGCCCCCGTCGGTGATTGACTATCCCCTGCCGGTGGCCGACACGCGTGATCAGATCATCGCGACCTACGAGCGCGTCCGTGCGCTGTTGTTCCCCCACATGCGCCCCGCCGCGCAAGCGTGGGCCGCCGAACACTGGGAGACTTTCCTCGACACGGCGCACAACTTCGACTATGCGCCCGCGCTGCGTCACAGCGACTTCGGTGCGAACAACCTCGTCTATGACCCGGCGGCGCAGACCCTGCGCGGCGTGCTCGACTGGCAGGGGGCCGGCCCCGGCGACCCGGCCACCGACATCGCGGGGCTGCTGGGCTACGGTGAGCGCTTCGTCCGGCGCATGGCGGCCACGTATTCGGGGTTGGATCCCCTGTGGGGACGCGTGCAGTTCTGGCACGGCACATATGCGCTGGAGGAAGCGCTCTTCGGCATCGAGCATGACGACCGGGCCGCCTTCGAAGCCGGGATTCGCAACTACAGGTAAAAAACCTGCCACGAATTTCACGAATTTACACGAATTTTTATCTGCTAATTCGTGACATTCGTGTAATTCGTGGCAAAAAAAGAAACTCGCATCCGCAACCACGGGTGAGGCAATGCGATATAGTGAAAGAGACTCCAGAAGTATAGGGAGGACGCAATGTCACACCTCACGGATAACCTCGCTCTCACCCGGGCGATCCTGTCGAACCCCCAGATGATCCGGCTCAAGCCGTCGCTGAATTGGTTTCTGTTCCGTTACCTGCGCGAGTTCAGCGTGCGCAACGTCGGCGGCAACCTGGTGATCCACTCTCACCTGCCACCGGTGAACAGCAAAGCCTACTCCCGCTTCATAGACGAGCATCTGCTGGGCCGGATCAACGGTCCATCGCATGCCCAGATCGGCGTGACCAACGCCTGCCCTCAGCGCTGCGACTATTGCTACAACCGGTATAAGACGGGCGTCCCCATGGATCACGAGACGATCCTGCGCACGGTGCGCGAACTCACGCGGATGGGCGTCTTCTGGCTGGGTTTGACCGGCGGCGAGCCGCTGTTGAACCCGCGCCTCGTCGAGATTGTGGAGGCAGCCGGCGATGGTTGCGCCGTCAAGCTCTTTACGACCGGCTGCACCCTCACCCCTCAGCGCGCGGCCGACCTGAAGCGCGCCGGGCTGCTCTACGTCTCGGTGAGCCTGGACTCGCCGGATGAGGCCGAGCACGACCGGATTCGGCGCTATCCCGGCGCGTACCGTACCGCGCTGAATGCCATCGAGATCTTCCGGAACCTGGGCGGCGTGCACGTCAGCGTTTCAACCGTACTTGACAAAGCCATGCTGCGCGAGGATCGGGTCGAGGAACTGCTGGCCTTTCTGGCCGGCCTGGGCATTGATGAGGCCTGGCTCAGCGAGTGCAAACCGGCGGTGCAGGGCCTGTGGAATGCCGATGAGGTGATCACCGAGGAGGAGCGGCAAATGCTGCTGCGGGTGCAGGATCGCCACAACAAGGCCGCCGGCATGACGGTCAACTACCTGGGCCACTTCGAAGGTCGCGAGCATTTCGGGTGCAACGCCGGGAACAAGATGGTCTACGTTGACGCCTTCGGCAACGTCAGCCCGTGCGTGTTCGCGCCGCTCTCGTTTGGCAATGTCAAAGACCGGCCGATCCGCGAGATCTACCCCGAAATGCGGCGCTGTTTCCCCACTGAGGACCGCTGCTTCATCAACACGAACTACGGGTTGATGCGCGAGTACTACCGCGGGAGTGCGCCGCTTTCGGTGGAGGACACGCGCGCGCTGATGCAGCATGTGCAGTTCGACCCACCGGCTCGGTTTTATCAGTTGCAATCACCGTGAGGTACGCGATGCAAGTTAACGCAAATCCGCCCACAACCGTGCACCGCCGGAGTATCGCGGCCCGGCTCTACCGGCCCGCCGGCCTGCTGATGGCCGTCACCTTCGGCGGCGTCGGCCTGATCTTCCTCTGCTTCCCGACTGGCGTCTTGGGCGCCTTCGATGCGCTCTCGCGCCGGGTCAGCCTGCCGCCTGCGGGCCAGGCCGCCGGCTTCTATCTGATCCTGGCGGTGGCCTACATGTACGTGGTGACCCTGCTTGCCGCGGGGATGTTCTTGCGGCCGGCCAACGCAGCGCTGCCTGTGCTGCTGATCAATGCCAAGGCGGCCAGCGCGATCCTGTCGTTCGGCTTCTTCGCTTTCCGCCAGCCGGCCCTGATCTACCTCGCGAACGGGGTGGTGGATGGGCTGATCGCAGTGGGGGTGCTGGCGATCTATTGGGGCGCACATCGCACATCACATGAACCTGCTCATTTCAGCGGCGGAAATCTATACGCCGGGACCCATTAAGGGGCGGAAGCTGCGCGGGTTGTTCGCCTGCACGGCGGCGGCGTTTGCGTGCGACATGCCGCCCATTGACGGGCTTGCGTATGACGATCTGCTGGCGGCATACGCGCGTTTCACGGCTGAGCAGGCTGACCGGGTCATCCGGCGGGGCGACAACTTGGGTGAGATCGAGGATCGCCTGTACGCCGGCGCGTACCGGATGGGCCGGGAACTGCGGGCTACGTTTCGCATCACGACGACCGCAGAAGCGTTGGCGGCGGCCAAAGTGCTCTATCGCGCGCTGGGGATAGACCTGCGCGCGACCCCCGGCGGGGAGATCACGGTCCACCGCTGCTTCTTCAGCGCCTACTACGCAGCCCCGGTTTGCCGGTTGATCGCCTCGCTGGACGCAGGGCTCTTCGCCGGTCTGTCGAACGGCGGGCAATTAGCTTTTACCCGACGCATCACCGAGGGCAATGACTGCTGCCTGGCGCACTTCCGGGGAAATAATCCATGAGACGCGCCATTGTCGTCGGCACGGGCGCGGGGGTGCGACGGTCGCGAAGGAGCTCCAGGGCCGCTTCGATGTGACCGTCCTGGAAGCCGGCAAGGAATTCCGACCGTTCACACGCGTCCCGCGCGTCGAGGCCATCAAGAAGACCGGGCTGCTCTTCGACGCGCGGGAGATTCAGCTCGTCTTCCCGGCGTACCGGGTTCGGCGGGCCGACGAGGGCATGTTCCTGGTGAACGGCAATGCGCTGGGCGGCACAACGACCCTCTGCACGGGCAACGCGCTGCGCATGGACGGCGACCTGCGGGCGCTGGGGCTGGACCTCGACGCCGAGTTCGACGAGATCGCCCGCGAGATACCCATCAGCACGGCCCATCAGCGGCGCTGGCGCAAGAGCACCCGCCGCATGTTCGAGATTTTTCAGGAGCTGGGCCTCGAACCACGGCCGACCCCCAGGATGGTAGACGACGCCCGGTGCATCCGTTGCGGGCGCTGTGTATTGGGCTGCACCACCGGCGCGAAGTGGGACAGCCGGCGTTTCCTCGATGTGGCGCTCGCGAACGGCGCAAGACTAATCCCTTCCTGTCGGGTTGACCGGGTGGTCATTGAAGCGGGCCGGGCGACGGGAGTAGAAACGCGCCAGGGATTCTACCCCGCCGATCTGGTGGTGCTGGCCGCGGGTGGGCTGGGCACACCGGTGATTCTGGGCAATTCGGGGATCGCGTGCGAGCCGCGCCTGTTCGTGGATCCGGTGTTGTGCGTGGCGGCGCACATCCCCGGCAGCCGGCTGGATCGGGAGATCCCGATGCCGTTCTACGCCCAGCGGGAAGGCTTCATGCTCTCTCCTTATTTCGACTACCTGAGCTACTTCTTCAGCCGCGCGTGGCGCGCGCCCGCCGGCGATATTGCCGCGATCATGATCAAGCTTGCGGACGCCAACCGGGGTTCCGTCTCGACGCACGGCCTGGACAAATCGTTGACCGGGGCAGACCGGCAACGGCTCCAGGAGGGTGTCCGCATTTGCACGGAGATCCTGACTCGCTTCGGCGCGCGCGGGGATGATGTCTTCCTCGGTACGCTCAACGCCGGGCATCCGGGCGGGATGCTGCCGCTGACGGCGCGCGAGCGCGAGACGTTGCACGCCGACCGGCTCCCCGCCAACCTTTACGTCGCCGACGCCACCCTGATCCCCAAATCGCTCGGCGCCCCGCCGATCCTCACGATCATCGCGCTTGCGAAACGAGTGAGCAAGCTGATAACATAGCGTGGTATGGATAGAGCCGGCCACGAATTACACGAATGATCACGAAGGAAGAAAGAGAAATTCGTGATCATTCGTGTAATTCGTGGCAAAGTAGTGTCTGCCTAGCGCGGCCAGATCGCGGTGACCAACATCATGCCACCGGCGACGATCAGGAAGAACGGCCACAGGGTTGACCAGTCGAGGTTGAACAGGAAGATCACGCTGATCATCAGCAGGATCAGGCCACCGGTGATCGGTTTGCGCGCCGCCTCGGTGAACGCGCCGGCCTCGCTGTAGTGCTTCAGCCCCGTGTAGAGCGAGCCGAGCGCGGGGATCAGGATGAAGAGCGCCCACCAGTTGTTGAACGGCGCGCCGGTGAGGTTGCTGACCAGCAGCAACAGGCCCATCATCAACAGCACGCCGCCCGCGATCCAGCCGGGCGCGTCCTTCTCGTGATGTTTTGCTTCGGTTTTTTCGGGTTCGATCTCGGCGTCCCGGTCGTCTGACATGGCGGTTCTCCTTTGGATGCGACACAGAGTAGTACGATAATAGGTCCGTGGAGTTGCGAAGGGCAGGCCCTCACCCTGAAACTACGACGCGGAGTGCGCACGCCACGAGAGGCGTCAGATGCGCCGCGGGTGATAAGTGGCAGACGCTCACCCTGGCCCTCCCCGGATTACCGGAGACAATGTCTCCCACGGGGAGAGGGAACGCAAGCGCAGGTAAGCATACCATAAGGAGCGAATTATCATGATCGAACTGACGACGCATGTGGTGCGCGATGGGCTATGGTTTCCCGAAGGCCCGCGCTGGCACGCGGGGCGGCTGTGGTTCTCGGACGTATTCCAGCGCTGTGTGATGGCGATGACGCCCGACGGCGCGACGCTGGAGCGCATCGTGGACGTGCCGAACATCCCCTCCGGGCTGGGCTGGCTACCGGATGGGCGCCTGCTGGTGGTTTCCACGGTGGACCGCAGGCTGCTGCGGTTGGAGCCGGATGGGCGGCTGGTGGAGCACGCCGACATCTACGCCCTCTGCTCCGACCGGTGCAACGACATGATCGTGGACGCGCAGGGGCGCGCCTACGTCGGCAACTGGGGGTTCGACACCGGCGCGCAACCGCCACGCCCCAAACCCGCGGAGATCGTGCTCGTGCTGCCCGATGGGAGCGCCCGCGTCGCCGCCCAGGGGCTGATCTTCCCCAATGGCAGCATCGTGACGCCGGACGGGCGCACGCTGATCGTGGCCGAGTCTTTCGCGTCGCGCCTGACAGCCTTCGACATCGGCGCGGACGGCTCGCTGAGCAACCGGCGCGTGTGGGCGCAGTTCGATGACAAGGGCTTCGCCCCCATCGCGGGCCGCGTCGTGCCCGATGGCATCTGCCTCGACGCGGAGGGCGCGGCCTGGGCCGCCTCGCCGTGGACGGACGAAGTGCTGCGCGTGCGCGAGGGCGGGGAGATCACACATCGGGTGACGCCGGCGCCGGCCGATGTGGACGGCAAGCCGGGACATCCGTTCGCGTGTGTGCTGGGCGGGGCTGACCGGCGCACGCTCTTCGTGCTCACCGGCGCGTCGGGCGATGAGGCGGACACGTGGGCAAATGGCCTGGGCAAGATCGAGGCGGTGCAGGTGGAAACTCCCGGCGCGGGTCTGCCGTAGGATATTATACTTCACGCGGAGACGTCCCCTTGTCGGGGATCTTCGTCGGAGAACGCGGAGGATTTTATTCTCGTCTGCCTCCGCGCCCTCCGCGTCTCCGCGTGCGCTTCTATCTTGCTGCCATGACCCGCAAACCGCCGCTTTCCACATTGCTCGTTGCGTGCGATAATAGATGAGGCGGTTGACTGATAGATGAGAGAACACGCAATGCCAACACAAACTCTAGTGCCGGAAGCCGAACGGATACTTGCAACGCTCCGTCCCCATTTGCGCGAACTCCAGACGCAATACGGTGTGGCGCGCCTGGGGATTTTTGGGTCATACGTGCGCGGCGAGCAACGTTCGTCCAGTGACCTGGATATTCTCGTCGGATTCGAGCGCACGCCCACGTTATTTCAGTTGGCGCGTCTTCAGCGTCATTTGGGTGAAATGGTGGGCATTGACGTGGATTTAGTTCTCGAAGGAAATCTCAAGCCGGGGATCGGTAAACAAATTCTGGCCGAGGTCGTTTACGCATGAACCCGCGCCGTCGCGACTACTCTGATTATCTTCAGGATATGCTGCACTACGGCAACCTCGCACAGGACCTCCTCCTCGGTGTAGACCTTGACGCGTTTGCCGACAACGAGGAGAAAACCCTGGCCGTCGTCCACGCGTTGCAGATTGTCGGTGAGGCGGCGCAGAAACTCCCGGAAGAATTGACGCGACGATACCCGGACACTCCCTGGGCCGATGTGGTCGGGATGCGTAACTTCATTGTTCACGGCTACTACATGGTGGACGTGGAAATCGTCTGGAAGACGGTCAGGGAAGACCTGCCGCCGCTCATGGAAGCGCTTGAGCGGATCGCTGCCGACCTTCCGTAGGGCGCATATCTAATCATCACGCGGAGGGCGCGGAGGATTCTTATTAAAGTCTTCCTCCGCGTTCTCCGCGTCTCCGCGTGATGAGCGGGTGTGCGGCCTCACGCGCGGGCCGCGCCGCCGTCGGTGTCTGCCGCCTGGCCTGCCGCGGCGCGTGGCGTGACGGGGGGCGCGCCCAGCGCGCGCAGCAGCCACGCCGGGGGCGGCCCCGCGTCAATGGCGGCGGCTGCCGCCCCACGGGGATTGCTGACCCGCGTCGCGCCGCCCGCCGGCTCGCCCTCCCGCTCGACCGTCACTTCGCCCTGCTCGTCCAGCTCGATGATGATACGCATGGCGTCTCCTGCAAAGCAGTCAGAAACCCGGTTTCTTCGGCTGTGCCGGAAACCGGGTTTCTAATCCCAAAACCTCACCCCACCACCGCAAACCGGCCTTCCACGTCCACCGGCGCGTCGGTCAGGTTCGTCACCGTGATCCAGTAGGTCGCCGCGTCCGCCGAGGTGCGTTGCACCTGCACGTCCCAGCCGATTTGCGGGGCCGCGGCCGCGCTCACGGTCGCCGGCATCACCGTCCAGACGACCCGCCACCCCGCGGGCCAACTGTGCGTGAACCAGCGCCGCGACCCGTTGGCCGGGACCTCGCCGGTGAACTGCACGCCCGTCCGCGACTCGGTTTCCAGCGTCCGGGCGACCAGCGCGCGCAGGTCGGGTCGGGCGCCGATGCGCTGCGTCGCGGGGCGGTCCAGCGCGTCGGTCTGCGGCGACCCGGTGGCGCGCAACAGATCGCGCACACTGGCGGGGGTCAGCGCGGCGCGGCCCCCCGCGCGCAGGATGCCCTGCAACGCGCCCAGCGCGCCCACCACGACCGGCGATGCGCTCGACGTGCCGGAGAACTGGTCGGTGTACCACAGGTCTTCGTCCGCGCCGCCTTGCAGGTCGCCGTAGCCGGTGGTGGTGACCTCGCGGCCCCAGCCCTGCGCGTCAATCAGCGCGCCGTAGTTCGAGAACTCCAGC
>JBBQRS010000072.1:0-25629 GCA_038214535.1 Anaerolineae bacterium | reverse complement strand
ACCGCCCAACCCAACACCAGCGTTTCAAGCCCGGTCATGGCGTCACCTTCCCGGCATCGGTCAAGCCGTATTCCGCCCACAAATCCCGGTGAATCACCGCGCCGTCCTTCCGTTGCCAGTTCCGCGCCTGCTGCCAAATTTCGGCATCCGGCCCTTCGTGGAAGGCACAAGGCGCCTCGTGCATCAATCCGCACTTACCCGCCCGATACATCACGCACCCCGGCAAATCCGGCGCGTTGCCGGCGTGTACGAAGGCCAGCACATCCTTGCACAGTTGCCGTTCGTCCATCCACTTCACTTCACGGATAGGGATGAACATATGCCCTTGTCCGTTGCCGCCGCCGGCGTCCGTGCGTCCCAGCGTGATACCCAGCTCCCCGAAGCACTCCGCGGGGAGTTCAATGACGGGGAGCCGCCCCGCCGCGGATTGCCGCTTGTCCGTTCGCTTGCTCATTGCACACCTTTCCCAAATAGGCCGGCCTGCTGCGCAGTCCCGTGCAACGGGGTGGGCGTGCTACAATGAGCACAGCCCAACCGCCGCTTACACCGGCGGCCGGGTCAGCTCCGCGGACGTGTTTCAGCACGTCCGCGGGGCGCGTCATGCGGTCACCCGATAATCCGAGGCGTCCGCGTCTTCAAGGGGAGTTCCCAACCGTCTCCCGCGTCACCCCCGGCCCGATTGCCGGAAAGTTGGTGTAGGTCGGGAGCCACTTCGCGCACATCCCGCAAGGTTGCCGGGAATTGCGCCGCCCCTTCGTAGGTCGGCGCGGGGGACGGGGAAGGCGTCGCCGCCGCCCCCAGGCCCGCGCGTAACACCCGTTCAAGTTCCGCCGGGTCAATCAGGACCTTGCGGCCCAGCTTGACGGCGGGGAGCTGCCCGGCGCGCACCCAGCGCCGCACCGTCTCAGGATGCGCGCGCACCCGTTGCGCCACATCAAACACCGTCAACAACTCTCGCATACATGCCCCCTATGCCGTTTGAGACAACGTAAGGCTATCTAAGGCCACATAGCACAGCGGCCCCGCCTCAAGACTCTTCCGGCGTCAAGCAGGTCGTCAGTGTGTCCGCGCGCCCTTGCCCGCCCGCGGCCAACCCGTCCGTAAGCACCCACAAGCGGCCCCGCGGCGTCTCATACGCGGATAGCACCCGCCCGCCGTGGCGAATCGCGTGGAGATTCAGCTTCGCGTCGTCCGAAGTCTCCCCCGCGCCGCCGGCGTCCTCCGCGGGCGTCAATTCAGTCGCCGCGTAGTTGCCCAGGGTTCCCCAGTCACCCGCCACATGCCGCCGCACATACGCCGCCAGGTCAACCCCCAGCGCCCACGCGCCCGGCGTCGCCAGCGTCAACCCCGCCGCAAAGATACCCGTCTCCATCGTTGCCCCCTTTCAGTCTGCTTGTAGCAGGGCGTCAACCGCCCCATGTTTGGAATGCGCGGCCCGTAGGTCGTGTTCTACCAGCGCCAGATAGCGCCGTAAGACCGTCAAATCACTGTGGCCCATGATGGCCGCGAGGCGTACCAGGTCCATCCCCGCGCGCAAGCTCCACAGTGCGAAGGTTCGGCGGAACGTGTGCGGATGCACGTGGTCAACCCCGGCCCGCGCGCCGAGGCGTACCAACAGGTTCCGCACCCCGTCGGGCGTCAACGCCAGCCCCGAGGCCAGGGAGACGAACACCGGCGCGCCCCGGTCGGGGTCACCCCGTTCGGTCAGATAGCGCAGCACGGCCCGCCGCGCGTGCGCGCCGAGATACACCGTCCGCGCCTTGCCGCCCTTGCCCCGCTTGACTGTGACTGTACCCGTCACGGCGTCCACGTCGCCGACAGTCAACGCGCAGAGCTCAGACACGCGTAACCCCGTATCCAACAGCGTGAGCACCAGCGCGGCGTCGCGTTCCGGGTCCCTGGAATCCTCACACGCGGCAAGCAGGGCGCGCGCGTCCGCCGTCGTGAATGCCGGCAGTTGCAGCTTATCGAGGCGGGGCATCGCAACCCGCGCGAAGGGGTCAGTCTCTATCAGCCCTTCCGCGTACAGAAAGCGAAAACAGGTCTTCACGGGGCGGGTGTAGTCGTGGACTGTGTAGGGGCGCAAGCCCGCCGCGTGCAGCTCGCGCAGATAGCCCCGGATGTGCTGGGCGGTCACGTCGCCGGGCGCGTTGACGTTGTTTGCTTGCGCCCAGGTCACAAAGCGCGCCAATACCCGCCGGTAGATTGCCAGCGTGTCGGGCGATACGTGTTCCGCTTCTTTGGCGTCCAGGAAGGCCGCCGTTAGTGTTAAGAAAGTGTGAGTTTTCCGCTCATTAGTCATTGTCTGCCCCTGTTGGAATCAGGGGCAAGGTCAAGGGGGCTAAGGGGAAGGGGAAGGGGGAAAATGCATCAAATACCCCCGGCAGGAATCGAACCTGCGGCCTGGTGCTTAGAAGGCACTCGCTCTATCCGCTGAGCTACGGGGGCTTACAAAAGTTTAGGACTCAGATTCAACGTGGGTGTTTGCTGCCAACGCCAACGGCTCATCAGCTTGTCGTATCGCGGCGTACAACGCTTCAAGATCACGATAAATGTGACGCGCATACGAGCGCAAGACCCAGTTGTACTCGAGGGGCGACACAACGACGACCGGAACGCCGGAACTGTGCGCGACGTAAATTTCCAATGCCGTGCCCATACTGGCTACCGGAACATACGCGATAACGAGGTCGGACTGTCCGGCAAGACGGAGCATATCTTCAAGGGTACGTCGCGCGGCATCCGTGTCATAATCGCGCCCGTTTGGGTGCAACTGGTGCGGATCAGTGATCTCCAGGTCCGGCCAGCGCTCTCGCAGCATATCGGCTATCGCCCGCCGATAACCTTGATCGCTCATGCCGTTCACCTCAACCGAACCCTGCATCACCCCGCCGATGAAAATCCTCATTCCAACTCCAGTTCCTTCAACGACTCGGAATTAATGGCGTGCATTATATCATGTGCAGTCTCCTTGCAGAAAAGCTGCGGTAATTGTTCACCCGGGATTGTCGTGAATGGCCGGACTGTTTTTCAGCCGCGCAACGGTTGATGCTATACTGTCAGCACTCCAACCCTATGAAAGTTAGCCAATGCAAATATCCATCATCGGTCTGCCCAACAGCACCAAGACGACCATCTTCAACGCGCTGACACGCAGCACACTGGAAACCACCGCGTTCAGTTCCGGCAAATTCGAGGTGAACACCAGCGTCGTAGATGTGCCCGATACCCGCGTGGATCGCCTCTCGGCCATGTTCAATCCGCGCAAGACGACCTACGCCAAAGTCACCTATGCCGACATCGCCGGGCTGGCAAAAGGCGTCAGCGAGGGCGGCCTCAGCGGCCCCCTGCTGAACGCCATCAGCCAGAGCGACGCCCTGCTGCACGTCGTCCGCGCGTTCGAGGATCCAGCGGTATCGCACATCGAAGGCGACGTGAACCCCCGCCGGGACATAGATACCCTCGACATGGAGTTTCTCCTCTCGGATCAGATCATCATCGAGCGCCGGATCGAGCGTTTGATCGCCCAGGCCAGCAAAGTCCACAGCCCCCAGATCCGCGCCGCCAACGAGATCGAGATGGCGTTGCTCAAGCGCCTGCACGAAGCGCTCGACGCCGGCATCCCGCTGCGAGACATTGAGCTGGATCCGGAAGAAGAGAAGTCCTTGCGCGGCTACGGCTTGCTCACCTTGAAGCCGATGCTCATCGTCCTGAATGTCGGGGATGATCCCGCACAAGCGGCGTTAGAGACGCTCCTGGACTATCGCCATCAGCACACGACCATCGCCACGCTGCAAGGCCGTCTTGAGATGGAACTGGCTCAGCTTGACCCCGCAGAGGCCGCCGACTTTCTCGCCGAATACGGCATTACGGAACCGGGGCTGAATCGCGTGATTCGCCTCAGCTATTCGCTGCTCGGCCTTCAAAGCTTTTTCACGGTCGGCGAAGATGAAGTCCGCGCCTGGACCATCCCGGTCGGCGCGCCTGCCGTCGAGGCCGCGGGCGTGATCCATTCCGACCTGGCGAAGGGCTTCATTCGCGCCGAGGTCGTGGGCTACGATGCCCTGATCTCCTCTGGCAGCATGGCGGCGGCGCGCAGCCACGGTCAGTTACGGCTCGAAGGCAAAGACTACATCGTTCGCGATGGCGACATCCTTCACGTGCGCTTCAATGTGTGAGTTGAAATCATGACGTTACGCGCGACTTTGGTTCTTACGCTGGTGGTCGTCTTTATCGCGAGTTGCGTCTCGACGCCGTCGAACGCTGCGCTGCCGCAAGCCGCCCCCCTGGCGACGCAAGCAGGCGCGGGAACTTCGCAGGCCACAACTACAACGTCAGCGCAAGAAATGGAAGGCTCCGCCGATGCGGTTAAGCCGGAAAGCGCACGGACACCCGCGGCGCTCAACCTTGATAGTCTGCGGAGCTACCTGGCGAAGACCGAAGTGCGGATTGACACGCTGACGCCCGAAGAAGCATTACAGGCGTGGACTGTCGTCGAAACGTGGACGGATCAAGCGTCACCAATGAAGATCAGCCACATCCAGATTGTAGATAAGACGCAATCCGAGGCAGGCGAGCGGTCCGAGGTCATCCTCACAGAGAACGATGTCTTCATGCGCACCCCGACCGATGAGAAGTGGTTGAAGTTCTCGCGCTCGGCGTCCGCCATGATCCTGCCGGGGGTGCTCACGCCGGAGGAGATCGCAGCGTCGAGCATCGATTTACTGGGCGAAGCCGCCGTGATCGCCACGGATGACGACGTTTCGGGCGTGCTGACGACGCATTACCAGTTCACGGGCGACGCGCTTGCAGTAATCGCCGAACAGTCATTGCCGCAAGGTTCGCGCCTGGTTTCGGGGCAAATGGATCTCTGGGTCGCGCCCACAGGCTATGTGAAGCAGGTGATTCAGGAGTTCATCGCGGAGGACGCGACGGGCGCTCAAACGCGACATTCACTGACCATGTTGGTGCTCGAAGAGAACCTGCCCCAAGGTCTTGTGTTGCCCGATGTGAATGACGTGATGGCGCTCGATCTTCCCGAGCCGCCGACCCCCGAACCAATCAACACAGAAACCACCCCGGAATCCCCCTGAAGCCGGCCGGGAAGCCGTCAGAGGATTCTCCTGTCGGCGCACGGTCATGTTTCCCTCAACGCGTCCTGCTGAGCCGTCGCAGCGCGGCCCACAGCGGCGACCAATCGCGCCCCTGCTCGTATTGCGACACGATGAGCTCCGTTTCCTCGGGCGCATAGGTGGACTTCTCGAAGGCCAGCATCAGCCGCCCGGCATCTGTGTGCACCAGCGAAGCCGCTTCCTGGGCGCGATCTTTGAACAACGTCGCCTGATCAGCGGCCTCATCCGCCGCGTTTGTCAATGAGGTGAGATACTCTCGCGGCGTGTCGCTCTCTCGCATCGGCGAACCCAATCGGCTGCCGTAACGCGTGAGGCGTTCAAACAAGCCATCCATCGAGTCGGGCGGGGACGCCAGCCTTAACCACGCCCGCGCACGCAACACCCACAACGCAGCAAGTACGTTCAACGCGAGCAAGCCCCATCGGGTCAAGCCCGACACCCGGCTGAATCGGCGTTCCTCCTCCGCCGCCTGCTGTAATGCCGCCAGACCGGAACTCACGCCCATAGATCCCGGTATCTGCATCCAGGGCGGGATTTCGCCGCCGGCGGATACCCGGCTGAGTTCGGCGCGCCCCGCCGTCGGCTCAAATGGAACCCAGCCGAACCCCGGAAAATACAACTCGGGCCAGGAATGCGCCGATAGCTCGGTCACAACATATTGTCCTTTGTCGAAATCATAGTCGCCGGTTGAGTAGCCGATCGCCAGACGGGCCGGAATACCGGCGAGGCGCGCCATCACGACCATCGAGGTGGCGTAGTAGTCACAGTAACCGCGCTGCAAATCGAACAGGAACCATGAAACGACTTCGACGCCGTCGGACGGTGGCGGCACATCGAGCGAATAAGGGATTTCGCGGAGCGCCGCTTCGATGGCGATGGCCCGATCATAGGGCGTCTCCGCGTCCGCGGCGATCTCGTCTACATACTGGAGCAACTCAGGGCTCAGGTTAGAAGGCAGTTGCAAGTAGAAATCCCGGAACCCATTGTTTGTGGGATAATCCTCGCCCGCAAGCCGCAACAATTCGGGGTCCGGATCAATGACGCCGCCGAGCAAGTTGTACACGCGCGGCCCGCGCGGCGCGCTCAGCGCGACCAGTTCGCCGGGCGCGCGTGTCACGGCGCGATACGGGCGATCCACGGAAATCGGCTCACCCGCGCCATACAACACGGCGCGCGAGGCCGCGACGACCTCCATTCGGGTGAGCACGGTGCGCCGATCGGCCAGGAGAACTGTGGAACTCCAGGGTTCGCCCGCAGCCAGTTCCGTCTCCGTGAGGGCGTCGGCCGGGTTCTCCCAGCCGCGACCGGTGTAAAGAGCAAAAGTCTGCCCGCGCCAGTAAAGCGACTCACCCGGCTCCGCGCCGCGCGCCTGCACCCGCAGCGCGACTTCCTTGCCGAGTTGCGGGTTGCCGCCCAGCAGGTGCGCCCGCGGCATCCCACCCTCCGCAACGCCCAGCGCCGGCACGAGGGAACGCCCCGGTTGCGCTCCCCGAAAGCTCGTCCCAAACCGATCCTCGACATCCCGATAGGGCGACTCAAAAATCTTCCAAAACTGGCGCGCCATTTCACCCGAGGTGATGAAGGGGATCGTTGGTGAAATCAGTACGACCAGACCGGTCAGCACCACGGCGACCGCGATGCTATCAAGACGAATTTCCGGTGAGTAGTCGGTAGCAGTCTTCTCCCAATCGCGGGTCTGGCAGGCCAAATGCCCCAGCACCAGCAAAGCCGTCGCCGCGCCCAGGAAAGTTAATAAGGCGCTATGACCGTCGTTGGCGGCATAGACCTGCTGGGCAAGCAGGATACCCGTCGGGGCAAGCGCAACAAAAGGCCGACCATGTCTGGCAATCCACCAGCCGGCCCACGCGGCCACGCTCCAGGCGATCAGACAGCCGATCGCCACCAGGATGAGGTTGTCGGCCTGTCCCCGCCCGGAGATCACGCCGTCAACCCACCAGCCAAGCCGGCTTGCAAAGTCATTCAGGGAAGACCACTGATCGGAGAAATAGGTCAGCCGCGGCGCCTGATCCGCGCGCTGGGTAAGCAACGCCTGAAGCAAATTCTGGTCAGGTAAACGCAGCGGGTTTGCCCACCAGGTGGCTCTGGCCCCAAGTTGCCGGAAAAGAGGCACAATCGCGAAAACATGCACTCCCCACCACAGCACGGCTAACGTCCCGGTGGCCGCCAGAAGCACGATCGCCAACGGTCCGCGCACCCCCTTGTGACCCAGCCACCAGCCCATCAACAGCCCGGCAACGGCCAGCCCGATCGCCGGCCCAAGACCGAGGATCAAACCATTGGTGACCGCGGTCGAAGGCAACGTGAGTACTGCGACCAGCGCCAGGATGAGTACCAGCCAGCCCTCCTGTGGCCGGAGGGCATGAAAGAAGTTCACCAGCGCCGAGGGTACGTCGGGTTGGGTTTCGGCCGGTCGCGCGTTGCTCTCGATCACGCTAGACCTCCTCCTCGACTTCGACCCGAATCACGCGACCGCTACCCGGCAACACCTTAAGGTCGCTGCGCTGCCGCTTGATGCGATCAATGGCTTTGAAGGGGAAGCCCTTTTCGATCACGTAATGGAAGATTTGCTGCCGCGTAAGCAGCGATCTCAGCGCGTCCAGGTCCTCTCCCCGGCCATAGGGCGGCTCGAAAGTCGTGGCATCAATGAGAAGCGCCGTTGGTGCATTGCCGCGCGTGGTCAGCGGGATCAGTGAGGCGACCCAATCTGTGCTTTGGGATGGCGTGACAATCACGAGCGTTCGGCCATTGCCCAGACTGGGACCGGCTTGATGAAGCAAGGTCGCAAGGGGTGTCACGGCGCTGGGTTCGGCCTCTGCGAGGACGCGCAGGATGCGCCAGAGCTGGGCCTGGCCGCGAGCGGGCGCAATCACAGCCGGGGTCTCGCCCGATACGAGCAATCCCACGGCGCGCCGTTCACCTTCGCGGGTGAAACGCGCCGCCAGCGACGCCGCCAGCGTGATCGCGTACTCTTGCGTGGCTTCGGCGTCCTGTCCGGCCTGCACTGTGGCATCCAGATCGAGGACGATCCACACATCCCCCGAAGGTTCACGGTCGAACTCACGTACCATCAGCCGATCGTGATGGGCGCTCTTGGGCCAATGAATGCGCCGGAGGCTGTCGCCCGCATAGTAGTCGCGGACGCCGCCCACGAGAATCGTCTCGGTGACGGTGCGCTCGGAAGACGCGGACCGCCCCAGCGTGCGGCCGCGTGGGAGTTCCAGTTGCGGCAGGTGAGAAGCGCGCGGATAAACCATGATCGTCGTCGTGACCGGGTAATAATGGCGCACCTGGAAAAGGCCTAGTGGGTCCGCCATCATAAGTTCCCACGGCCCCAATCTGAAGACACCGCGCCGTTGGCAAACGCCCGTGCTGGTCCAGACTCGGCGGGCATGTGCGCCGACCGACTCGACGCGGTTGGCCGAATAGCCGGGCACCGCCGAACGATCCACCACCCTGGCCCATAACACCGGCAAACGCCCCGAATTCGTCAGCGAAAACTGCTCGTTAAGTTCATCGCCGATGACCACCCACCCCCCCAGCACCTGCCGCTGGCCGGTCACTTGGTCAAGCAACAGACGGGCCCAGTAGTAGCTGACGACTATCAGGATGCTCAGGCCCACCAGAAGCCAGCTCCAGGCGCGGTCGGGGCTGATGATTTGGAGCAAAAAGAGAACCACCCAGCCGACGAAAGGCAGCCATCCGGCCGGCTTCAACGTGCGCCGCACGACGCCTGCATCAAGCTCAACATCCATCATTCGTTCCACGCGCTCAGTATATCATATTGGAAAGGATGCACAGGTTGTTTGCCATCCTATCTTATGGATGCCATAATTGCCGGAACTAGCCGGGCCAAGCTCGACTTGATTGCACCCAGAGGAGCATGACCAATGATTACCAGCAACTCCACCGCGTTCGAAGCGCCGTTTTTCCAGAAGCTGTCACCGGATCAACTTTCCCGGCTGCACACGGCAAGCCTGGAAATCCTCGAGCGAACGGGGGTATGTCTGCGACACGCTGAGGCCATCGCATTACTGCGCCAGGCCGGCGCGCATATCCTGGATGATGGATGGGTTCGGATTCCTGCCCGGTTGGTTGAATGGGCCTTGCAGACTGCGCCGAAACGCATCGTGTGGGCGAACCGCAATGGGGAACGCTCGGTGTTTCTCGAAGGTCGCAACGTCTTCTACGGGCCGGGATCAGACTGCCCCAACATCATTGACGTCCGCGACGGGCAGCGACGCGAGGGGCGGCTGGCCGATATCATCGAGAGCGTGCGCGTGATGGATGCGCTGCCGAACATCAGCTTTCTGATGTCCTTTTGCATGGCCCACGATGTGCCGCAGCCGACGATGGATCGCTACCAGATGAAGGCCCTGCTCGAAAACAGCATCAAGCCGATCCTCTTCGTCACAACCGATTTTCCCGGTTGTGTGGATGCGGTCGAAATGGCCGAGTTGGTCGCTGGCGGCCCCGACGCGCTGCGGCGCAATCCACTCTGCGCCTGCTACATCAACGTCACCTCGCCACTCATTCACAACCCGGAGTCGCTGGATAAACTGCTCTTCATGGCTGACAGGCAACTGCCCTGCACGTATAACCCGGTGATTCTGCGGGGCGCGAATGGCCCCGTGACGCCGGCAGGCGCGGTCGCGCTGGCGAATGCGGGCGAGCTGGCCGGGCTGGTGGTCAGTCAACTGCGCAGCGAAGGCGCGCCGGTGATCCTCTCCGGCGGCACGCAGGATATGCTGGACATGCGCACCACGGGTGACGTGTACGCCGCGCCCGAAAATCGCGTCCTCTGCGTCGAGTTGGCGCATCATTACAATATGCCAGTTTTCGGGCTGGGTGGATGCAGCGATTCTCAACTGCCCGACGAGCAGGCGATGTCCGAGATCGCCCTGACGCTGCTCACCGAGACGTTGGCAGGGTCGCACCTGATTCACGACGTGGGCTATCTCGCATCGGGGATGACCAACTCACTCGAAAGTCTCGTCATGGCCGACGAGCTGATCAACTGGGTACGCAGGTTCATGCAGGGCGTCGAGGTCAGCCCTGAGACGCTGGCGCTAGACCTCATCCATGAGGCCGGCCCCGCGAACGCGTTCATGCAGAGCGACCATACGCGGACGCACTACCGCGAAGACTGGTACCCGCGCCTGGTCGAGCGTCGCCATTGGGACGGTTGGAACGCGGGCGGCGCCCACACGTTCCGCGAGCGAGCGCGCCTGCGGGCGCTCTCGCTGATCGAGTCCCATACGCCCGAACCGCTCCCCGCAGACCTGTCGCGCGCGCTCCAGGCCGTCGTCGAGCGCGCGGACGCGCGCTGGCTCTAAAGCCGGCCCTCGGCCATCCTTGACAGGACGTATTCGCCAGTCGCCGGTGTCCGGCGAATACGCACCCCAACCGCACGCGAAATGCCGTTGAGGATCGCGGGCGCGGTCGGCAGAAATGTCGCTTCGCCCAGCCCCTTGACCCCGAACGCAGCATATCGGCCGCGCACTTCGACCAGATAAGTCCGTATCTCAGGCAACGCCAGGGCCGTCGGGACGTGGTAGGTGCTGAAGCCGAGCGTCCGCCCGGAGACGAACTCCTCCATCAGCGCCGAACCCAGCCCCATCATCACGCCGCCTTCGACCTGACCGGTCGCGTCGCGCCGATTGATCACCTTGCCGACATCGTGCGCCGCGGAAACGTGCAGACAACGCGTCTGCCCGGTCGCCAGATCCACCTCGATTTCCGCGGCATGTGCGCCCGTGAGAAAAAGCGGCAGGTAGCCCGATTCCGAATGCTCACGAAACACCGCGCTGAGATCGAGCCGGCCGGTGATCCGGCGCGGCTGATTAAGCCGCGCCATTTCCTGCGCCAGTTCCGCGAATGAGACAACCCGGTCAGGGATGCCCGCCGCCTCGATCGCACCGCCTGTTCTGCGCCATATCAGGGCATCCGGAGACATGTCCAGTATCTCCACCGCGCCGTCCAGCATGGCTTGCTGCAAGCGGCGGCACGCATCCACCAGCGAGCTGCCCACCCAATAGGTTGCGCGGGACGCCCCGGCGACATCACCATCCTTCGTCAGTTGCGTGTCGGCGTTAACGATCCGCAGCGCGTCGCGCTCGATGCCGAATACGTCGCTCGCCAGACGTAGAAACGTCGTCTCGATGCCTTGCCCGTAATCGGCGGCGGACGTGTAAAGCGTGATGCGTCCTTCCATATCCAGCTCGACCTCGGCCTGACTGCGCGGCGCGCCGAACTTGCCGAACCGGTACATCATTCCCGCGATGCCGACGCCCCTGCGTCGGCCCGCGTTCTTCGCGTCCGCGTTAAAATCCTCGACGCGTGCGAGCATCGCCTCGTAATCAGGACGCAACGCCTCCAGACATTCGCGATAACCCAGCGTCTCACCCGGCGGGTACCCCAACGCGAGCGGTTCACCTGGCGCAACGATGTTCTGCAACCGGAAGCTCAACGGGTCAACACCCAACCGTTCGCATAACTCATCCATGCCGCATTCGAGCGCCAAAACCGGTTGCGGCGTGCCGAACCCCCGAAACTGACCGGCCTTCGCGGCATTGGTGTAGAGGACGCGGGCGTGACTCTGGACAGCTTCCCACCGATATGCGCCGGCGCTGGCCGTGACGGCGTACTCCGCGATATAGCGTCCGCCCGAGTCATGCGCGCCCGTGTTGGCAACCATCTCTGTTTTCATTGCCGACAGTTGCGGTCCGGCTGCATCTACGCCGTCCTTACGGGCCGCGATGTGAATCTTCATGCGATACGCATGGCGCTTCGGCCCCGCGTCCATCACTTCGCGGCGCGAGTAGGCCAGCCGCACCGGGCGGCGTACGTGATACGCGCCCAGCGCCGCCAGCGCCAACGGCGCGACATCCTGGCGCGCGCCGAAACTGCCGCCAATCGGTGGCGTAATCACCCGAATCTGTTCTACCGATAATCCAAGAATCTGCGCGAGATACCCGCGCGACCAATGCGGCTCGTGGCTCCCACCGATCACGGTCAACACGTTACTCTCCGGCTCGATATAAGCCAGCGCCGCCTCACGTTCCATCCCCATGTGCGCCTGGGCAGCCGTCTCGTACACGGCTTCGATCGCAGTGTCGGCGGAACGCAGCACGGCGTCCAGGTCGCCCGTCTGGAAAGCATACTCCGCCAAGATTTGCTCGCCAGAATCGGTCCCCATCCGGAAAGCATCCGTCGTTTCCAGGGTATGCGGCAACACCTCATACTCTACGTGAACCAGACTCGCACCCTGCTCCGCCGCCGCCAGGTCAGTCGCGATCACCATCGCTGCCGGGTCGCCGCGCATCCGCGCCTCGTCACCCATCGCGACCAGAAGCGGTTCGCCAACTGAGTACCCGCCGAGGCCATTTTCGCCGGGGATGTCCGTTGCGGTCAGAACGCGCACGACGCCGGGTGACCGCAACGCCGCTGTTATGTCAACATTCAGGACGCGCGCATGGAAGTGGGGGCACCGCACGAGGGCCATGTGGAGCATGTCGGGCATGACGATATCTTCGGCGAAACGCGCCGCGCCGCTCACCCGCGGCCAGCCGTCATGACGGACCTCGCTGCTCTGGGCCGAGACCGCGCCTGGGGGCGGTGGATCGCCGCGCAGCTCTGCCGCGGCCATGCCGACCGCGCGGATGATGCTGGGATACCCCGTGCATCGGCAGATGTTGCCCGCCAGCGCCTCAACGATCTCTTCCGAGGTGGGCCGATTGTTGCGATCCAGCAGCGCCTTGGCCGACATGATCATTCCCGGCGTGCAGTAACCGCACTGCACGGCCCCGGCCTGCAAGAACGCCGTTTGAACCGGATGGGGATGCTCCGGTTCTCCAATGCCTTCGATCGTCTCGATGACTCGCCCGTCCAGTTCGCCCGCAAGGATGAGGCAGGAACGCTGTGCGCTGCCATCCACGATCACCGTACACGCGCCGCACTCCCCTTCCATGTCACAGCTTTGCTTGGTCCCGGTCAACCCGAAATCTTCGCGCAGAACCTTGAGCAGCGGGCGCGATGGGTCGAGCATGACGGCAACCGGACGCCCATTGAGCGTGAAACGCGTCAGTTGTTTAGTGAGGTTTTGCATGACATATGTAAGCGTTCGTCATTTTCGGCCATCTACCAACCCTTTGTGCCGAGCCTGCCCTTGAACGGCCCAATGACAGCCGCGGTGATCCACCCGCCATAGAAATCCCCCGGCTGCGCCTTCACCGGTTCGCCGTCAACCATGCATAGATCCATGCGCGACGGATAGAACGCAACGTGATTTTTTATACTCTCATAGCCGGGACGAGGATCAGCGTAGCGCCATGCCGCATCCTCAGCGACCCGGTCGCCAACGCGGATGGTGCAATATCCGGCCCGGCCCTTAAACTCGCAAACGGTGGTCAAGCGAGATGGGGTCAGATATTCCACCGCAATATCAGCAGGGGGAATGTAATACGTGGGTGGATGGCTGGTCTCCAGGACGCGCTGCGCCGTCGTCGTTTCGGCAATCACCACGCCGTTGAAAACGATCCTGATTTGTTGGGTGGTTGCTTCCACCCTGGGAGGGCGAGGACAGTCCCAGACCCATTCCTGTCCCGCAGCCAGTTGCGGGCGCGAAGTCGGACGCATCATCTTGTTGCCTCTAATTTTAATTCGCCATTGGTTATTTGTTGAAGCGGCGCGAAGTATAACATAGCGCGCGCCCCTGCCTAAAGTCGCCGGGGCATCAGCCACGAGTCAGTTTGAGTTTGTCGTTCAGGCGATCGTCCGCTAAAATAACGCACGTGACATCCATGACGACGGTGCGTCGCAGTCTTCTTTACGTCCCCGGTGACCGACCACAGATGCTGCAGCGGGCCGGGCAGCGCGGCGCAGACTCGCTCATTCTGAACCTCGAAGACGCCGTCGCGCCCGCCAATAAGGACGCGGCGCGCGAAGCTGTAATCACATCGCTTCAGAACGACGATTTCGGGTCGTGCGAGCTCATCGTGCGCATCAATCCGTTCGGCGCGGCGGCAGGCTACCGCGATCTGCTTGCCATCATCCCCGCCCGACCCGATAGCATCCTGCTCCCCAAGGCCCGCGACCCTGAAGATGTGCGGTGCGTCGCGTGGACCATCCACCAACTGGAGTTGATGCACGATCTGCCGGTTGGCGGCATCGGCCTCATGTGCATGATCGAATCTGCCGCGGGCGTGCTGGCCGCCCCGCGCATTGCGGCGTGCAGTGAACGCGTCCAGGCCCTGGTCTTCGGCGCAGCGGACTATGCGGAAGATGTGGGGATTAAGCCGTCTGCGGATCGAAGCATATTGATCCCGGTACTCACTCAGGTCATACTGGCCGCCAGAGCCGCGGGGATCAGCGCGATAGATGCGCCGCACATGCGGCCTGCCGACCAGGACGGGCTCATGGCACAAGCACGCCTGGCGCGCGATCTGGGCTTCGACGGCAAGTCGGCCATTCACCCTGCCCAGATTCCCATCATCAACGAGGGCTTTTCGCCCCAGCCGCATGAACTCATCTGGGCGCGCCGCGTCCTGTCCGCGCTTTCCCTGCACGCCGATGGCTCAGCCGCCGAAGGGGCGGCGCTCATGGACGGCGAACTGGTTGAGGCCCCGCACGTCAGCCGGGCGCAACGCATCCTGGCCTATGCAGCCAAACTAAACATCGCCGAATAATATGGAGACACAACCGTTGCACCTGCAAGACCAAATCATAGCGGAGCTTTCGAAGCTGGATTGCGACTATGCTTTCTATTACCGAATGGCCGGAGCATCACCTATTCGCATTCAAACCGCCGAGAACTTCCCTTCCGCATCCTTGATCAAGCTCCCCATACTCTTAGCCTGGCTGATCCTCGAGGACGAAGGCGATGTGAGCAGCGATGAGTATTGCGATCTCGACGCTGAAGCGCAGGTCGAGGGGGCGGGCCTCTCGTGGTTGTTGCGTCAACGCCGGCTGCCTTACCGGGACGTGCTGCTCCTGATGATCGCGCTCTCCGACAACCTCTGCGCCAACCTGGTGATGCGCCGCGCCGGGATCGAACGGTTGAATGCGTGCTTCCGGGATGCGCTTGGTCTCAAGAATACGCGCCTGGAACGGCGGTTCATGGATTACGAAGCGCGTACACAGGGCAAGGAGAATTGGATCTCGGCCGAAGATTACATCCGGCTATTTGCCGTTTGCAGGGCGTTGCCCCCGGCTCATCGGTCTGTCGTGAATGAAATGCTGGGGGTCAACGACGACGTGGGGCTTTGGCTGCGCAATATCCCGCGCGACACGATCGTCTTTCGTCACAAAACAGGGTCCATGGAAGGCATCCTGCACGATTGGGGATATCTGGAGGATAGAGAGTTATTCCTGCTCACGCGGAACGTGAAGAATGAAAAGAACGTCTATAGCGTGTTGGACACGTTGGGACCGTTATTGCTTGGAGGGTCCTAAATCTGAAAACGTCCGCTCGCCTCGACCACTTTGTGGCTGAAGTTGGACACGTACTGAAGCAAACGCTCGCGCAGCTTGCGCCAGTCTTCGCCGGCAAGGATGCTCCGCATGGTCTCCATATCGGCCGCGACTGCGCCGGTGAGGATCTGCGGGCCTGGACCATATACGGTATACCACGCTTCGGTCGGTTGCAGACCCAGGCGCATTAACCCCGGCGCGAACTCCTGCATGACGAATTCGAAGTAGGGCTGTTCTTCGCCGGACCGTATGTCCCACTTCATGAGCAACTTCACCATTGACCACCATCCTGAGGTTCCCTCGAATGGTGCTGAGGATACCAGAAGCACGTTGATTTCGCAAGTACTTGAGCATACACACGGTCGAATTCGACCGTTAATGATCGCCGTTGTCGCGCTGATCCTGTTCGGCGCCATCGGCGTTACAGCGCGCGCTGATGCGCCCGGCACAACCTCGGTGAACATGGTTCCTCTGCGTGGCAAGCATCGCGGTATCGTCTTACGCTCCCAAACGGTGGATGCAACGATCTTCGAAGATGCCGCCGGGGTATGGGCCGACACCGATATTCGTTATCGGTTGCAAAATCCGGACACGAAGGCGATCACGGTGACGGTCGCGCTGCCCGGACCACGGGCACTTCCCGCGGGGCTGCCCGACGGCATCGAAATGCGGGTGGCGGGTGAAGCGGTTGAGCTTTTGCCGGGCACGGAAACAGCCGAGGGCGGCGACCCCATCCTGTGGACCCGCATCTCACTGCCGCCAAAACGCTCGACGGATATCCAGATCACATATCGCCAGGCGCTGCCCGAGCAAGATGGCATGGTCGTCTTCACGTACATGTCTGCGGCATCCAAAGACTGGGCCCGCGCGCCAGAGGGCGTGAAGGTCAATGTGCGCTTCCGAACGCCCGTCGAGGCGGACAGCATTTTATCCGTTGCGCCGCCGCCCGATGAAAGCGAGACCGGCTCGATGACCTGGCAATGGGAAGGCGAGAAAAACCTGGCCGACATCGGCCTTGTGATGATGGCCCCAAGCTGGTGGGCAGCATATACCGCGGAGCGTGAGAAAGCTGCCTCTGCTGAAGCGACGGCATCCGATTTCGTCGCGCTGGCCGAACGCTATAAGAATCTCGCGCAACTTCCCTTGCTTCCTTTCCAGGATGTGGGTTTCTTCGATCGGTTCTACCCGTCGGCCGTAAGTTCGCTAGAAGAGGCAGTCGCCAATCCTCAGGTTGCGCGGTCGCCCGAGGCAGCCTCAGTGTTCACGACGCTTGCGCTCTTATACGACGAACGCGCGCGAGCATCGGGAGGCGATGACCGCTATCTCTACACACAACTCGCCGCCGATGTCGCAATTCGCGGCCTGGCCACCGGTCACGCCGATCCGGGGCTGCGTGAACTGGCAAGTCGGGTGCTCGAACAGGCTTTGACCCTGGCGCAAGAGCGCAACGACGCCGATGCGGCGCGCAACTACCGGGCGCAGCTCGAGTCGCTGCAGCAGGGCGCAAACGGCCTTTCGGATGATGATCGTGAGCGAACCCGCGTGCTGGATGAAGCAAGGCTTGCGCTGGATCGCAAGGACTATCGTCAAGCGCGCCAGCTTCTCGCCGGGCTGATCGCGACAGATGCGCCGGCGGCGCCTCAAGTCAGCGCGCTACTGATCGAGACATCCACCACGCCGGGCCGGCGAGATATTCGAGTCACATCGAGTGATGGAGAGGAAACGGGCAGCGGGCCGGCTTTGCTGCAAGCTCTTCACGCGGCTTTGAGCAAAACGACCGGGGCGTCGGTCAATCTCGACGCGCAGGGCCTCACGATCACAATCCCCTTCATCCGCGCTAGCGAAATGCTGGCAGTTCAGCACGCCCTGGCAACGCGCCTGCCTGAGTTGCCGGAGGCAGCCTTATTGAGGGATGTTCTTCAGGCTAAAGAGCTGGTGTTCACCGCGGGGACTGAACCATTGCGGACCACGGAAACCTACATCGAGGAAATATCTCTCCAGCCGTGTAGAGAACAATGGTTGGACATCGCCAAACGCCTCGATGATGCCGCTTCGCTGATGGGTGCGCCGGATGCGAGCGCATCGCTACAGGTGAATGATACGAAGCGTCTGATGACTTCTGTGCTCAGACACGACGCCGAAGCCTGGCGCCAGTTGAATGCATCGAGCCGCGTCGTTTACCGGTTGCGGCTTTCCGATGCGTACCAGATAGAGCGAGAATGGTCGGCGGAACCGGGTGCAGCACGGCTGCTGACGGCGAACGCGACGCGTTGGCGAGACGAGCAGGTGAAGCGCGCGTTCGCCGGGGTCAGCGCGGGGGCCGTTGCCCTGGCCGGGGTCTTCACCGGCCTCACCCTGCTCATCAGCCGCCTCATCCGTCGGCCCTGATCAGGCAGCGACGTGCAATGCACCTCGCAGGTGCGTTGCACGTGAGCGCCCCGAGGGGGGCTATACTACAGTTCCAGCGACGACCCCACAAACGCTTCCAGCAATTTCACCGCGCCTTCCACGTCGCGCGCATCCACAATCTGCGAAGGCGTATGAACGTGGCGGCTGGGGAGCGAAATGACGCTGACCGGCACGCCTTCGCGCGATAACTGAATGGCGCGCGCATCGGTCGTCCCGCCGGTCAACACTTCAAGCTGATAAGGCACTTGCGCCTCATCGGCTGCGGCGATCAACAACCGGTTCACGCCGGTGTGGCTGATCATTCCCGAATCCTGCACTTTGATCGCCGGGCCGGAACCCAGCGCGACGGCCATCGCCGGGCTGGCATGAGGCATATCGCCGGTCAAGGTCACATCCAGCGCCAGGGCGATATCAGGTTGCACCGCGTATGCCGAGGTCATTGCCCCGCGCGTCCCCACTTCTTCTTGCGTCGTAAAAACAGCGTAAAGATCATGCGCGATCTCACGCCCCTTCAGGCGACGTAGCAACTCGATGAGCACCGCGCAGCCGATGCGATCGTCGAGGTTGGGCGCAAACCACGCGTTTCCCTGGGCCGCAAAGGGACGGGAGAACACGGCCACATCGCCGGGTTTCTGTTTTGTCTCTTCGTAGCACGTCGCCCCCACATCCACGACCATCTGCTTCAGCGTCGGCGGCTCCTTCGAGGGGTTCGCCCGACCATCCAGCCCAATCGTGCCCACCGTGCCATCGCGAAACGCCACCTGCGCGCCCCAGCACGCGAGGGGATAGACGCCGCCAATCGGCGCGAACCGCAGATAACCGCGCTGATCCACGTGGGTCACCATCAGCCCAATCTGATCCATGTGCGCGGCCAGCATTAACCGTTTACGCCCTGTCGGGGACGCGCCCCCTGCCGGGGACTTGCCACCGCCCGTACCCTGCCGCCGGGCGACCAGATTGCCGAGGACATCCACGCGCATGTCATCCACAAGATCGGCAATCTCATCCTTGATTACCGAGCGAATCTCATCTTCGAAACCGGAAACCCCAAAAGCATCCGTGAGCCGTGTCATCAACTCGAGCACAGATTGTTTCTCCTTGCCCCAACAGGGGCCGCTTAACGCGAATGGAAGGGCAGCATCAAAGAGTGGAAGCCAGATGGTCCGGCGTCAACCGCCGCAAGGCAGCGGTCACCAGGTCCACTGACGCACCCAGATCATTCAGGTTCAGGATGGCGGCCGGGCCATGAATGTAGCGGCACGGCGTTGCCACCGTGATCGCCGGAATGCCCTCTTGCGCCAGATGGATCGCGCCGGCGTCTGTGCCGCCAATGCCGGGAGCTTTGTACTGAACAGGGATGCCCGCGTCCGCCGCCGTTTCTTGCAGCAGCCGCAGCAGACCCGGATGCGAAAAGTGCGAACAATCCATGAGTGTAATCGCCGGACCTTGCCCTAACCGCGTGACCGGCGTCTCGTCCTCCTCTTCGGGGCGCGGCAGATCGTCGCACACGGTCCCTTCGAGGACGATCGCCGCATCGGGCTTCTCGCGAAAAGCGGCCACGCGCGCCCCCCGCAGACCCACTTCCTCTTGCACGGTGAAAACCCCGATCAGGTCTACTGGATGGGGCTGTTGCAACAATTGAACCAATACGCTGCACCCCGCCCGGTCATCGAACGCCTTGCCAAGCACCGTCGGCCATTCGTCGTTGTCGCCTAGAGTCGCGAACCGCGTCGCAAAGGTTCCGTAATCGCCCACTTTGACCTTGCCCTTCGCCTCCGACTCGTTCGTGGCCCCAATATCTATGGTAAGGCTGTCCATATCGGGCGTCTTCTGCTCATCGCCGTGCATCAGGTGGGGCGGTTGCGCGCCGATCACCCCCGGCGTACGCGCGTCACCGATCACCACGCGTTTCGCCAGCAGCATTCTGGCATCGAGCCCGCCGATGGCCGCAAAACGCAGGAGACCCGATTTCTCCACCTTGGTGACCATGAAACCCACTTCGTCCATGTGGGCCGCCACAAGCACGCGGATCCTCGGTTCAGACCCCGCGCCGGCGCGATAGACAAAGAGATTACCGAGCGCATCCACTTCGATCCGATCCGCGGCGTCAGCAAGCAGGTCGCGAATTTGGTTACGTACGGCCCTTTCCCTGCCCGATGGGCCAAACTCGTTGCTCAGCAATTCGAGGGTGTTGCGCAATTCGGGCATGTTCAAACCTCATCCACGAGAGAGTCGAGAAAATCGGCATCCAGGCGGGCAATAAACGCCGCAAGCAGGCGCGCCGTGCGATCTACGTCGGCCACAGCAAGCATCTCCGTGGCCGAATGCATATACCGAATCGGGATGCTCAACAGCGCCGTAGGAATGCCTGCCCGCGCCACCTGGATAGCCCAGGCGTCGGTGCCGGAATTTCCCGGCAGCACTTCGTTCACATACGGGATTTCCAGCGCATCGGCGACGGTCCTGAGTTGCTTCACCACGCCGGGATGGAGGTTTGGCCCCCACCCGATGGCCGGCCCCTTATCCATCTCCACGGTCTGAGTGTCATCAAGACCCGGCGTGTCCGCAAAGGTCACGTCAATCGCAATCGCCAGATCCGGTGCAATCCCGTATGCGCTGGTCGCCGCGCCCTTCAAGCCGACCTCTTCCTGCACCGTCGCAACGGCAACAATATCCCATGCGTGGCGCGCCTCGGCAAGATAGCCCAGCGTCCCGATCATCGCGGTCACGCTGGCGCGATTATCCAGGGCCTTGGTGGCGACTCGCCCGCCCAACAATTCGAGATAACCACCGCGAATTGCCACGGGGTCCCCGACTCTCACGAGTGCGTCGAGAACCTGGGGAGCAATACCCGTATCTACCCGCAATTCGCCGACGTTTGGCCCCTTGCCGTTGTCCTTGTCGGCTTTCAAGTGCGGCGGGCGTTCGCCGATATAGCCGTGGATGCCGTCCGGGTAGGCCTCAGCGCCCGCCCCGCTCGGATACACGGTCACTTCTTGCCCGACGCAGGAAAGCGGGACAATCCCGCCGACCCGCCCGACGTGCAGGAAGCCACCTTCAATCTTCGTCACGACCAGGCCGATTTCGTCCATGTGCGCGGCGATCATCACCCGGCCCGGAGGGTTTACGCTGCCCGGTTGCAAAGCAAAGAGGCTGCCCAGCGCATCACGTTGCGTCGTCTCGCAATACGGCGCGACAGCAGCCTGGATCGCAGCGGCCACCGGAGCTTCGCGCCCCGAAAGACCGTCCGTTTGGGTCAGCGTCTTAAGAATATCTGCAATCTTGTTTTTATCCATCAGCAACTCGCCATGCCTATCGATCACGAATGATTGAGATGACGCGTGCCGAATTCACGCATCAGGATCGAATTGTACCTTCCAGCCGAGATCACGTCAACAATCCCGTAACTGGTCTTGTAAACACCCTTACTTGACAGAAACTCCTCCCGCGTTACAATGAACCTGAGTCCAGTCAGTAAGACCGCGCGGCCGGCGCAATGAGAAAGCTGAAGCTGCGACTCCTATAAAGCGAGTTCAATGTCCATTAACAGTCACTACATAACATCCGCAGCCGATCTTCCGGCTGCGACCACGCCCCCTGGTCGCCTGGCGCGATCGGGCGGGTGGTGGACACTCATTCTCGCCCTCGGCATGCTCCTCATTCTCGCTGAAGCCATCCTTGCCGCCCAATGGAGCGAAGGTCTCGAGGTCGTGCGTGTCGTCATTTTAGGCGGCGCGCTGCTCTGCTTCCTGTTGGCACTCACCCGCTGGCAGTCGCCGTTCGTCTTACTCTACGGCACGGCCGCCAGTATTGTGTGGATCACGCTCTGGATCGTGCGTACCATGCTGCCTGGTCGCGGCCTGCATGACGGCATCGCGGAACTCGCGTTTCGCAACGCCGACTGGCTATCCGCGCTCATCAACGGGCAGCCAAGCGCCGACAACGTCGTGTTCGTGACGCAGCTCGCCGTGCTCTGCTGGTGGCTGGCCTTCTTCGCCATCTGGAGCCTTTTCCGCCACCAGAGCGTGGCGTTTGCCGCAATTCCCGTGGCGGCGGCGCTGATCGTCAATCTCTACTTTTCGCCTTACAACCTCAACCTCTATCTGATCCTTTTCCTGCTGTCGGTGCTGCTCTTGGCGGTGCGCGTCGAGTTGGCCCGCAATGAAAGCCTGTGGCAATTCACTCACATCCGTTATCCCACCGATATTTCTCTGGATTTCTGGAAGGGCGGGGCCATTTTCGCGCTGATGGTGCTCGGTCTGGCGGTGCTGGCGCCCGACCTGAACAGCAACATTACCCTTGAACGCGTCATGCGGCCCTTCCAAGAACCCTGGCGCAAAGTCACCGACACCTGGGCAAGAATGTATGAATCGGTCACCTATTCCGTCCCGGCAGACGCCGTAACCAGCTTCGGGCGTAGTATGACGCTCGGCGGTCCTGTCGCGCTCACCGATCGGCCGATATTCGAAGCACAAGTCCCAACCCGCTCTTACTGGCGCGCGGCAGTGTACGACACCTATACCGGCACGGGATGGGTCAACACCGACCCCGACGTGCGGGTCGTCGAGCGCAACCAGCCGCTGGGCGAGCCGGGCTTCTTCATGTATCGGGAGATCACCGCCACGGTTCGGCCACTAGAATCCGGCCAGGAGACCATCTTTGCGCCGCCGCAACCGGTGCGCATCTCCGTGCCGACCGACGTAGACGCGACACCCATTGACGAGCAGGGGACGCAGTTTAGCATTTCCACCCTGCGCAGCCGCATTCGCTTCGGCTCCGGCGATACGTATACCGTCGTATCCGCCGCAACGCTGGCCCCACCCGACAACCTCAAGAACGAGTCGGGCGCGTATCCCGATTGGATCACGGCGCGCTATCTGCAATTACCCGCCACGGTGCCGCAGCGTGTGCTCGACTTGGCGCGAGAGTACGCCGGCGACAACACGAACGCGTATGACATCGCCGGCGCAATCGAGACGCGCTTGCGCGAGTTCACCTACAACCAATCCCTCGCCGCGCCGCCGCCGGGCGCAGACGCGGTAGACTACTTCCTGTTTGACGTACAGGAAGGCTATTGCGACTACTACGCCAGCGCGATGGTCGTGATGTTGCGCTCTCTGGGGATCCCGGCGCGGTTCGTGGTGGGATATACGCCGGGCGATTACATCGCACCCCCGATAGAAGGTCAGGTTGTGGCCGGTAAATATCTCGTGCTCGAACGGAACGCACACGCCTGGGTTGAAGTATACTTCCCGACCTACGGCTGGATTCAGTTTGAGCCAACCGCGTCTGAGCCGTTGCTCGCCCGGCCCGAATCTATGGCCGATCTCTTCCCTCAAACGACCGTGACGCCGATCCCGGATGATCTTAACGAACTCAATGATTTGCGCAACCAGCGGGAGCTAGATGGTCCAACCCCGCTGCCTCCGGCTTCATCCGGTCTCGCGCGCTGGTTCGAGCGCAATTGGCCGTGGCTTGCCGTCGCCCTCGGCGCGCTGATCGCGGCCGGCGCCGGCGCACTGTTCTACCGTCGGCGGCAAGAGGCGTTCTTCGGCGCAGCGGATCTGGTCCCCCGCTTGTTCGTGTGGTTGGGCATTTGGGCGAGGCGGCTGCACATCCCGTGGCCGGAAAGTTTCACCGCAATGGAACGCGCCGATGCGTTCGGGAACAAAGTCCCCGACGCCGGCCCGGCGTTATCCAGATTGGCGATCCTGTTTGCAGCCCAACGCTACGGTAAGCAGCCGCCTGCCGAAACAGAGATTCAGGTCGTCACGGAAGAATGGCGACAGCTACAGCCTGCGCTCTGGAAGAAGTGGGTGACGGAATACGTAGGCAGCGCCGAACTGCGGGGGAAGCCCGGCGACGGAGGAAACCAGTAGCCTCAACGAATCGCAAGCCGAGAATGTATCCGGCAATCCGTCCAGCCGGATTGATCCGGCGCTGTGGGGTAGCCCGGCGATTGATCGCCGGGCGGTCGCCGTGATGCACAAATCCGCGCCGGAAAGGATTATTCGGCTCGCAACGCTTCGAGCTCGCGCCGCGCGTAATCCATTGCAGAAGCATCTTGCCCGGGCCCGATTTCGAGGAACTTCTCGAAGGCCGTGATCGCGTCGGTGTTCCGACCCATAAGGCGGTATAACGCGCCTAGCCCATAGTAGACCTCAGGAAGCTTCGGATCGAGGTCTCTGGCCTGATTCAACAGCTTCTCGGCGTCCGTCAGATTGCCCTCCTGCAAACGCACCGCGGCAAGCAGATAAAGCGTCGGCGCATCCTTCGCGTTGATCTTCAGCGCCTCTTGAAACGCAGCGGCTGCCTTCCCCATGTCGCCCTGCTGGTAATAGACAACGCCCAGATTCGCGTGCGCGGCCGCCTGCCGGGGATCGAGCTTCAGCGAAGCCAGGTAAGCCGCCTCGGCCTCTTGCATCTTGCTGGAGACACCGCGCGCATAAGCATCGCGCTCGTCCGAAGACATGTAAGCCGCCTCGGCCTCTTGCAGTCGGCCTTGTCGAACGAGCACATTGCCCAGCCCGAAGCGCGCCGCGGCAGATTGTGGGTCCAGCTCCGCGGCCGCGCGATATTCGCTCTCCGCAGCATCAAGCCGGCCCTGGTCAAGCGCCGTCTGCGCCGCGGACAAACGCTCAGCAACCTGTGCCGCATTCCCCGCGTTGGGCGCTTGCGCGTCAGACCCGCAGCCGCTCAACAAGACCGCGAGCAGCAACGCTGTCCAGAACAACCCGACACGTCGTGTGTCCGGAAGAAGGTTCATTCGTGTCAGCTATCCTTGTTTGCACTCCAGGACGATGATCTCCGTCTCCTCAGGAAGCTGGCTGCGGTTGATCCGCGCAGACTCCTGCGGCATCACATCCGTCACCCCCATCTCCTTCAGGAAACGGCCCAACGGGTCCAGAGATAGATCAGCAATCTCGGTTTGATAGTGCATCGGGATCACGATGCGCGGCTCCAGCAAACTGATCACCTCCGCGGCGTCATCCGCGTCCAGCGCGCCGCCCCCGCCGACAGGCGTCAACAGCACGTCAATGCCGGGCAGCGCCTCAACTTGCGCCTGCGTGAGCACCTTCGCCAGGTCACCCAGGTGACACACCGTGAGGTCGCCGAACTCGAACACGAAGACCGTGTTTTCTTCTTTGGCTGCGCCTTCCTCGCCTGAGGCACGCCAGGTCTGAATCCCGGTAACGAACACCCCGCCGATCTCATATTCGCCGGGCCGGGTCAGCGTTTTGCCGTCCCGCTTAACTGCCGTGACAGCGGCATGGCCGGGCGAATCATGACTGACGGTCACGATATCGGCCCGCAGCCGCGGCAGGTTATAGCCGATGCTCTTATCATAAGGATCGGTGATAATCGTGACGCCCCCTTCGCGAAGCCGTAAACAGGAATGACCGAACCAATCAACATCCATACAGAGCGCCTCCAAGTGTGATAAACATCTATTGCAAAGATGAGTCCCCTGAAAAAAGGGTAGCGCAGACTCGCGTTTTCTTAAGAAATGGCTACAATGGGTTGCAGGGGCCGCTTGGCTCCCAGGTAACGATTTAGCCCTGTCTGGGCGGTAGGAACCACAGCATGTTTCGTGCCAACA
>JBBQRS010000071.1:0-25709 GCA_038214535.1 Anaerolineae bacterium | reverse complement strand
TCACACGACGACGAGACCTCAGTGAAGCATCTCGTCACGGCAGAGAGACCCTTCACTGGTGGCTCGCGGTGCCGTAACCTGTGTCGTTACCCCGTTCAGGGTGACAGCGAATGGCAAGAGCCGCGCCAAGTGACCCACTAGTAGACTGGAGACTTTGGAATCAAACGTAACCCTCTCCACATAGACATGGAAATTTGCTGGTAGTGAAAGGCTCAACAATTCACTTTTTAGTTGTTCTATGCGGTCCAAGCGCTCATCTAAAAAGAGGAAGAGCACGTCTGTTGATTTCAAGCGTGCGGCATGTTTTTGCGCTTCTTGGAGTGCAATAATTGGGGACCCAGCCTCGCCGTTCTTATACCTACCCGGACCACAGAATCCATCAATGTAGGCTATACGGGGATTCCTGCTTGCAAGAATTGGAAACCATGAACCGAGATACCGCCGCAGAATTTCATGCTTAGCCACTGTGTGTGGCTCAATACCCCAGATGGTAGCGGTAGGCGCTGGCATGTTGTCTCCTTAGAAGACTACTTAAACAACGGTCATTGTATTCTTATGTGCGTATTGTATCACAATCTAGATGTGGTGTTAACTGTTGGAAAAGGCACTCTACGGTACCGGCAGCCCCGCGGGTAGCAGGCCCTCCGCCTGCAGGTCGGCCCAGAAGGCGGGGGGGATGGGACGGGAGATCGCGGCGAGATTTGCGCTGACCTCCGCGGGGGATTGCGCGCCGACCACGATGCACGAGACGGCGGGGTGCGCCAGCGGGAATTGCAGCGCGGCGGCCAGCAACGGCACTTCCTGGCGCGCGCAGACCGCCTCGATGCGGGCCACGCGGGCGAGGATTTCGGGCGACGCCTCGTGGTAATTGTAGCGCGCGCCGGGATGCGCGCCGGTCGCCAGGATGCCGGTGTTCAGCACCGCCCCCATCATCACCCCGATGCCCCGCTGCGCGCACTGGTCGAGCGTCGCCAGCCCGTCGTGATCGAGCAGCGTGTAATGCCCCGCGAGCAGGAAGACGTCGCAATCGGCCTCACGGATGAAGCGCTGCAACGGCTCGATGCACGTGGTGCCCACGCCGATCAGCCGCACCCGCCCCTCGGCGCGCAACTGCTGGAGCGCGGGCAGCGCCTCCGCGAGCGCGGAGTCCTCCGCGCCGATGGGGTCATGGATCAGCGCGATGTCGGCGAAGTCGGCGCGCATCCGCGCGAGGCTATCCAGCAGGCTGGCGCGGACACCCGCGGCGGAAAAGTGGCTGGCTCGCCACGGGCCGGGGTCGCGCCGCGCCTTGGTGCAGAGCAGGTGCCCGGCGCGCGGCGTGTCGGCCAGTGCTTCGCCCAGCAGCATCTCGCTGCGCCCGTCGCCATAGGACGGGGCCGTGTCGAACAGGGTGACACCCTGCGCCAGCGCCATGTGGATGGTATCCAGCGCCTGCGCGTCGGGGACCATGCCGTTTTCGTAGAGCGCGACGCTGAGGGGCGCAGTGCCCAGCCCCATCATGGAGACAGGCACGCCGCTGCGGCCAAGGACGTGTTGCGCGGGGTGGGTTGGTTCGCTCATGGAAAGGGTCGTACTCCTCTGATATAATCTGGCCCACGGTTCGTAGCGCGCATTCCTGTGCGCAAGCGCAGAGAACTGCGCGCTACGAGCGGACGGGTGGGCGACGGCTATCTGCGCAGTATCCCATCAATAAGGCGGAATGATCAAATGCCAACCACCGATTTCGATGAACTCGTTAACGATGCGCTGCACGCGGCATTCTCCGGCTGGGATTTCTCCTACATCGAGCCGCACCGCTGGCGCACAGACGAGCTACCGTGGGATTATCCCGCGCAGGTGCGGGCGGCGTTTGCCACGGCGCGCTCCGCGCTGGATATGGGCACGGGCGGCGGCGAGATGCTGGCCTCGCTCGCGCCGTTCCCGCCGCGCCTGGTCGCCACGGAGGGCTGGGGCGAGAACGCGCCGGTGGCCGCGCGGCGACTTCTGCCCCTGGGCATTCCGGTGATCCGCTGCGAGTCGCAGGACCCCGCGCCCTTCCGCGACGCGGCGTTCGACCTGATCGTGAATCGCCACGACGGGTATGCCGCGCGCGCGGTCAAGCGGCTGCTGACGCCGGGCGGGTGGTTCATCACCCAGCAGGTGGGCGGGCGCAACAACGCCGAACTGAACGAGATCCTCGAGTGCCCGATCCCCTTCGAGTTCGCGTACTGGACGCCCGCATACGCGGTGGCCGGGCTGGAGGCCGCGGGGCTGAAGATCGAGCGCGTCGCGGAGGAGTTGGCGGAGACGCACGTGGCGGACATCGGCGCGGTGGTCTACTATCTGCGCGTGATCAACTGGCAGATCGCCGACTTCACGCCGGAGGGCTATCGCGACCGGCTGCTGGCGCTGCATCGCCGCATGGTGCGCGACGGCGGGCTGCGGATTCACGAGCATCGGTTCCTCATCGTCGCGCGAGCGTGAGGGCATTGACACCGACCGCGGGGCGATATAGAATAGCACCAACGCCGGGTGGGCCGGCAGACGCTCTAGCAATGGAGGGAGTCTGTGTCCCGCAAAGCAAACTTGGTCCTGCTGCTCGTTATCCTCGCGTCTCTCCTGATTGCCAACGTGCCCGCGCCCTGGTATCCGTGCGAAGGCAAGGCCGTGGGCGACCCCTGCCAGTACGGCTATGGCTGCACGGCCGGCCAGCAGTGCGCGCTGGCAGCAAACAGCCTGGACGACCCGTCCACGCCCATCAACGAGCAACTCCAATGCCGATGATAGACACCGGTCCTATCACACCCCCTGCTGCATGATGACCGCGCCCGTGCTGTCGGATCGCGCCCTGGCCCTGATCCTGACGCTCGTGATTGAGGCGGCGGGGATGGGCGCGTTTACGCTGCTGTGGCCCCAACAGCGGACGCATTTCGCGCGCAACGTGTTGCTGACCAGCGGGATGAACGTCGTCACGCACACGGTCTTCTGGTATACGCTGCCGTTGCTGCCGGTACATGGCCTCGGGGCGCTGTGCGGCTATGAGATGGTGATCATCTTCGTTGAGGGCCTGATCTACGCGGCGGTGTGCGACCTGCCGCCTGCGGTCGCGCTGGTGTTGAGCCTGGGGCTGAACCTGGCATCCTACATGCTCGGTACGTTGGTGTGGGGCGCGCTGTTTTGAGCGGAGGGGATTCATCTGGACGATTCACCACGAAGACACGAAGGACACGGGTGAGCTATGTCGCCGGCTGATTTGGGTCCCGAGACTTGAGATAGCGTTCGAAGAGGCGATCAAGCAAGTGGCGTGCGAATTGGGGGTTGTCGTTGACCTGTTTGTAGAACTGGAAGTTGACGTCAATCATGTCCTGCAACGTGTCGTTGACAACGTGATCGAAGGTCAAGCGCGCGTTATCGCGCGTGTTGGCGCGGATGCTCGCCTCCAATGTCGGGTTCGCCTCCAGCCGGTCTTCCAGGTCTTGTACGAAAACCCAGTCCTCCGCGGAGAAGTCCGTGCCGAAGCGCTCATTTAGCTCCTTGATGATCGCTGAAAGCACTTCTTTCGGGTCGGGTTGCAAGGTGTGAGACGGCAACTCGCCGGGAGGCGTCAATTCGCCGCGCCCCGGCTTGAGGTTGATCGGCCCGCTGCTCGTCTGCTGCACGCGATAGCTGTCAATGTCTATCTGCTGCGTAATCTCGGCGGGCAGCTTCGCGCGATCCCCGGGGAGCGCCCGGACCAGCAGCCGACCGTAGACATAGAGTTTCTCGAGTTCCGCATCGGCGAAGGGCAACACCTGCGACAAAAAGGCGTAGAGCCGGACGTAGTCTGTGAGTGTAGCGCGAAACTCCACTTGTTCCTCAGGGGTGATGTCCTTGAACCGATCCTGTGCGGGTCGCAACACCGCCAACAGTTTCGCCTGCGTCCCCTTCGGGTCGAAGTACACTCCGGCGAAGCGGTCCACTTCTTCCTGGGTGAACACCTCGTAACGTCCCAGCCGCGTCTCAAGGTCATACAGGCGGTTCGGGTCCGTGCCTTCGGGCATCACGGTGCGGTCGTAGTACGGCTGAAACGCTTTCTGGATTTCCTCCGCCTCGTTGGCGAAGTCCAGTACCATCGTTTCATCCTTACCGGGATGCGTCCGGTTCAACCGCGATAGAGTCTGCACGGCGTTCAACCCGGTAAGTTTCTTATCCATATACATCGTGTGCAGCAACGGCTGATCGAACCCGGTCTGAAACTTCTCGGCGACGATGAGCAGCCGGTACTCGTCGCGCTTGAACGCCTGCGCGGTGGCGCTCTCGGGGATGCGCTCGCCGGGAGTCGAGTTCATCTGCGTTTCGGTGTAGGTGAGTCCGGTGTCGGGGTCTTTCACCTTGCCCGAGAACGCGACCAGCGCCTTGAAGGGGTAGCCGTGCGCCTTGAGGTACTTGTCTACCTCCAGCTTGTAGCGCACCGCGTGCAGGCGCGAGCGGGTGACGATCATCGCCTTGGCATGGCCGCCGATGCGCCCCATGACCTGCCCGGCGAAGTGCTCGATCATGATGGCGACTTTACGGTCAATCGCGTGGGGATTCAGGTCCACGAAGTTGCGCAGCAGGAACGACGCCTTTTGCTTCTCGTAGCGCGGGTCATCGGCGACAGTCTTGAGCAGGCTCCAGTAGCTCTGGTACGTGGTATAGTTTTGCAGCACGTCGAGGATGAAGCCTTCTTCGATCGCCTGGCGCATCGAGTAGAGGCTGAAGGGCGCGAAAGAACCATCTTCGCGCTGCACGCCGAAAAGCTGCATGGTCTTGGCCTTGGGCGTGGCCGTGAACGCAAAATAGCTGACGTTGGGCAGGAAACCGCGTTTCTGCGCCGCCTCGACGATGCGGTCCTCCAGATCGTCGCCCGTGGTCTCCTCCTGCTGCTCTGCGTCTTCCAGCGTCTTCGGAGCGAGCACCAGCTTCATCTTGGCGCTCGTCTCGCCCGATTGTGAGGAGTGCGCCTCATCAATGATGACCGCGAAGCGCCGGTCGGGCAGGTCGGCAGCGTCCTTCAGGACGACCGGGAACTTCTGCAGCGTGGTGACGATGATGGTCTTGCCGTCGGCCAGCGCCTGCTTGAGTTGCCGCGAGGTCTGGTCAATGTTCTCCACGACGCCGGTCACCTGTTCGTGCTGCTTGACGGTGCTCTGAAGCTGGCGGTCGAGCACGCGGCGGTCGGTGATGACGATGATGGAATCGAAGATGCGCCGGTCGGCGACGTCGTGCAGGATGCTGAGCTGGTGGGCCAGCCAGGCGATGGAATTGCTCTTGCCTGAGCCGGCGCTGTGCTGGATCAGATAGCGGCGGCCCGGGCCGTGGTCTTGCGCATCGCGCACCAGCCGGCGCACGGCGTCGAGTTGGTGATAGCGCGGGAACAGTTGCTTCTTGCGCCCGGTCTTCTTGCCGTCCGCATCCTCTTCATCCACCACCTGCATGAAGCGCTGGATCAGCTCCAGCACGCTGTCCTTCGCCCACGTCTCTTGCCACAGGTAGGACGTGGCGAAATCGCGCCAGTTGGGCGGGTTGCCCGCGCCGCCCGCGTGGCCCTGGTTGAAGGGCAGGAAACGCGTCGCCGGGCCTTGCAGATGCGTCGTCACGTAGACCAGTTCGGGATCCACGGCGAAATGCGCCAGGCAGCGCCCGAAGGCGAAGAGCGGCTCCCTTGCGTCGCGGTCACCGCGGTACTGGCGCATTGCGTCTGCGACCGTCTGCCCGGTGAGCGGGTCCTTCAGTTCGGCGGTGAAGAGGGGCAGGCCGTTGAGGAACACGACCATGTCGAGGCTGTTGTTGTTTTTTGCGGAATAGTGCACCTGGCGGGCGACGGCGAACAGGTTGCCGTGATAGAGCCGTTGCGCCTCGGGGTTGAGCCCGCTGGCGGGGCGGAAGTAGGCGAGCGCGAACTTGCAGCCGTCGCTCTTGACCCCCTTGCGCAGCACGTCGAGCGCGCCGAGCGCGCCGACCTCGTCCGAGACGCGCTTGAGCAGGCGGTCTTTGGCGTTGACGCCGTGCAGCTTCTCGAACTTCGCCCACATCTTCGGCTGGGTCGCGTAGATGAAGCCGATGACGTCCGCGGGGAGCAGGCAGAGCGCCTTGTCGTAGTCGGCGGTGGTGCGCTGGAGGTAGCGGCCGGGGGTGAACCCGGCCGCGGGCGGCGGTTCGTCCGCGCCCGGCTCGCGCAAGGTAGCCGCGCCCGCAGACGCAGTCGCCAGCAGCGCGGCCTCGAAGGTAGACTCGAAGTCTTTTTCGGAGATGTCAAGCATCGTGATCCGCCAACAAGATGTGCAACGAGCGCACGGGCGAGCGATAACCGTGCTCTATCATCACGCCCAACAGATCGTCGGCCTCAGCGAGCGATAATCGCCCGGTCTCGACCAGCACGATCAGCACACCCAGCGTGCCGGAGACGATCACCCCTCGCGCCTCTGCCGCGCGCCGCGCGGCAAAATCATCCGATAGGAACCGGCCGGCGCGCGACAGCGCGACCGCCAGACACTCGGCCTCGCCGGGATCGAGTTGTCGGGACAGCCCGACCGCCAGGCCCCGCTCATCCGCGGTCGGTTCCAGCACCTGCACCCAACTCCAGTCGCAGACAGGAATCAGACCCAATGCCTCCCCGGTTTGCAGTTCTGCCGTGACTGCGGGTGTCGTTGCCGCGTGCATGCCCAACACGCCGCGCAACAGGTCGGGCCGGCGCACCAGGGCGAAGTTAGAGAGCAGGGTCGTATCCAGCAACGCAAAGCTCACGATGCACGCGTCGCCTTAACGCAGCGCCGCCGCTTCGCGCCGGGCAGCGTCGAGGGTGGCCGGGCCGACCCGCAGCGGCAGGCCAAGCCGATTGAACCGCTGCTGAAGATCGAAGCGAGAGACGCCGAGCAGTTGCGCAGCGCGCCCCTGGCTGATGTCGCCGTCCAGGTAGGCCCCGATGACCCGGTTCCACCCGGCCTGTACGTCACCATCGGCGGCAGCCAGCGCCTGCTGCACGTCGCCTTCGTCCAGGCCGCGCGGTTCCAGGGCGTCGTCCGTCGCCGGTGCGGGGTGCGGCGGCAACGCGTAGTAGGCCGCCATGGCCCGCAGGCAGCGATAGTCGGCGGCGTCGAGGATGGCGACCTGCTCTTCGCCGTAGCTCTCGACGATGACGGCGCGCCCGCGCCGGGCCTGATCCACCACCTGGCGCGTCCGGCGCGCCAGGTCGGTCTTGTTGATGATGGTTGCTGCGGTCATAGGGTCCTCCGTAAAGAACGCAAAATGCGTTCTTTACGTATTTTACGTCATTTGCCCGCCGGGGTCAACTTCGCTGCTGCCGTGGCCTCCTCCGTGGTCTGCCTGCGCCCCCCGCACATCTACCTTCCCCGTGACCGCCGCGGAGATCAGCGCGGCGCGATATTCGCCCAACCGTTCGATCACTGCGCGCACCTTCGCAGCCAGCGTATCCAGTCGCGCTGTCTCGCGGTCGATGTGGCTGAGTAGATTCAACTGCTCACTTTGGGGTGGGAGAATGAGCGTCAGGTTTTGCACATCGTCTAGACCAAGCCCATCTTTTGTTCCACCATTCAGCAATGCCATAAATTGGGATTGTCCTACCCAAGACAGCAAGAAATATGCGGCCCAGCGAGACATTAGGGTTTCTTGACGTGGTCTTGTAAGCGCTATATGTTGGTTTACATAGGCCTCCTCAATGCTATTCGGCGCAACTCCAACCGCACCGATGTAGGCAGTGATGGAAATAAGAAGATCGCCGCTTTGCACCCGGGTACGCTCAACTTCACTTGTCTTTGGCGGGGTTACGTGCTGAATGTCGTTCAGGTCAAAGTCTATTGAATCCCTGGATAGATTACCAATTCGCAAGAACAAAGCGCCATTATCTGTGTAGTGTTCAGCCCAACCTCTCGACCCGCTCGTCACAAAGCTTGTTAGGAATTTCAGTCTTCTCACTTCCCAATGCGCGGGAATCTCCCCCAGCCACTCGATCCCCGAATCCTGCATCGGCGCGGACGGGTCGAGTCCCTTGGTCACCGCGTGGCTGATGAGGGCGCGGCGCTTCTCCACCAGCAGCTCCAGCAGGCGCTCCTGCGCGGCGACCAGCGCGTCAATGCGGGCGGTGGCGCGGTCCAGGTAGTCGGCGATGGCGCGCTGCTCGGAGAGTGGGGGAAAGCAAGCATACATGGTAGCGATTTGCTCACCATCGGCACGGGGCATCTTGGTTCCGTAGGTCTGAGCAGCGACTACATCAATGAATCCCTCGGACAGTAACAGGTAGAGCAAATACCGGGCGTGACACTCTGCGGTTGGTTGCAACACAAGCAACTCAGTGGTACCCACACCCGCGAAATCCGCCAAGGCCGCTTTCGCAAGATAAGGACGCAGTTTCCCAAACAACACGTCGCCAGGATGAAAAACTGCAACCGTACTCTCCGCACTCTCGATTGGCGTATCCAGCAGCAATCGTCCAGTATGGGATTCTATGTTTTCGAGTCCGAGGTAAGGCAGATGGTCTGGCTTGCGTTCGAGACGCACCTTCGGCTGTGATGCAATGTACTTGATGCGCTTCAATTCCCAATGCGCGGGGATGTCGCCCAGCCAGTCAATGCCGGAAGGGCGGTAGGCGGGGTAAGGGGGCAGAACGGCTGAGTGTATCATGCCTTCGGAAGATTGCTTGCTCATTTATGGCGCATATATGCTAGAATAGTGGGAGAGACAGCGTTTCAGAAACACGGAGCTTTGTCATGGCTCACACAATCGCAGGGAATCCCGGTAATAATATCACGCTGGTTTATACAGCCCTGCCCCTCGGGCCGGTGAACCGTGACACCCTGCGCGGGGTGCTGGGCGGCGAGGATATCGTCGCGATGGATACGCCGGAACTCCTCGTCATGTTCAGCCCCACCCAACAACGGGTGCTGCAACTGGGCGACCGCCGGGTAAGAGCCATTGACCAGGGCAACCGGTCCCCGGAGCAAACGGCCCTGCCATTTATGGCGACGCAGGCCCACAAAGCCGTCAAATCCGACGCGCTCCAAGCTTACGGCTTCAATTATGATCTTATCATCGAATGGCAGGGTCCACAATCGGTGAATGATTTCCTGCGGAAGCGCTACCTCAGAGACGAGCAACCATTGGAAGAGGTTCTCGGCGGCAAGTTGACGGCGTACGTACCGCGCTTCCAGTTCGAGCGCGACGGTAAGCGTTATGATCTCCTGATCGAACCCAAATCCGCTCACCAGTTGGCGGCGCACCTTAACGTGCATTACGAAGCATCAAAACTACCGAATCAGAACAAACTGCGGACGGCTTTCCTGGGCGAGTATGAAGCGCTGACACAATTGTTGGCGCGCTTCCTGGAGGGATGATCCCCATGGGTATGCAAGGGCTTGCCAACATCACAGAAACCATGCCTTGCTTCGAGCCTCCTATGATGGATGAAGGCCTCAAAGAAATGCGACGTTTCGCGCCGGTTGCTTATCGCGCCACCATGCCGTGGATCGGCTGGTCCTCGACGATGTCAGCCAGTAATACCTACCGTATCCACGGCGAGGATTCGCTCAGTATCGGGCGAGTCACGCCCTGGATCGAAGCCAAGTTGATTATTGAGACAAGCATCGAGCTTTCCCGGGCTTCGTGTGTGCAGCAAAGTTCGCCGGGAGATGCAGCAGCCGGCGATGCGTTCGAGGCCGTCCTGGCGCGCTTCCATGCGAATCTCAATGCGCGCACAGCTCTTGAGAATGCAGAGTCACAGGCTGCTTCAGAAACCGCCGCAAAATCGGCCGCGCGCACTCCGATGCTTGCCATCCGTGAAGCACTTGCGGCTGAGGATTACTACGGTGCGCGAGCCCTGGCGAAACAGGCGCACCGCGATCATCCGGAAGACCCCGAACTCGCCGTAGCCGCGCAGGTTCTTGCCCCGCCGCGCGTGTTACGCAACGACTTGCCGCCCGATCCGACGATCCGCATCAATATGGATTGGATGGAACACGAGGCGCACAACTACTCCGGGCAATGGGTTGCGGTCAAGGACGGTCAGGTAGTCGCATCGGCTTCCACGGTGCGAGCGCTCAAAGAGCAAGTTCCCGACCTCAAGGGCCATTTCGTCGTCAAGGTAGCGTGATGACCTTGCTCTTCACGGACGGACAGCCGTTCACGTCCGGCGCAGCGCCTTATATAGATCATCATCCATCCGATCCGTCTCACCTGTTGCGCCTGGTGGTGCAAATCCAGGTGCTTGACCAGGCGACCGTCGCTGCGATTGATACGGGCGGCGCTTATCTGATCCTGGACCCGGAATATGTAGATTACTCCCTAGACACTCTGGGCGAAGCCGTGGAACCCGCAAGACTGCAAATTCGCGGCGTGGCTTATGATGGTGCGTTATATCGTCTACCTATTATGATCTTGGCGCAAGAAGGGCAAAGCCTGGAAGTTGAAGTAACAGCCTTTGTGCCCAGCCTGGGACCCGAAGAGCCCTGGCCGCTGCCGATGATGATGGGCCTCAAGGGCTGTTTGGAGTTCTTCCGCTTCGCGGTGGACCCGGCTGCCAACATGTGGTTCTTTGGCTCCACGACCGCCCTCGACGTTTGACCCCCCTGGTTACAACCTCCCCTATCACACAGAATCTTGCAGCAGTGCCATGATCTCCCCCTCCAGTGCGCGGATGTCGGTCTCGATCTCGGCCAGCGGACGCGGCGGGGTATAGGTGTAGAAATAGCGATTGAAGTTGATCTCATAGCCGACCTTGCCGACCTCGCCGTCTCCGGCGTCGCGCACGTCACGGTTCAGCCAGGCGTCGGGCACGTGGGGCAGCACCTCGGCGGCGAAGTAATCGTCCACGTCACGGCCCAGCGGCACGTTCTCGGTGTCGCGCAGATCGGGGTCGGGTTCCGGCGCGCCGGCCTTGTCGCGGCAGATGGCGGCCGTCTCATCCCGCTCGGAGAGGGCCGACAGGATCGCCTTACGCACCGGCGCGGTCAGCCGGACCTTGGCGGCGTCCAGCGCGGCGTCCAGCGCGGTTTCGAACTCAGCCCGGTCGGTGTAGAGCGTGTCCGGCATCTCGCCCAGCAGCGCCAGGAGCTGCGCCTGCTGCTCGCGCCCCAGCGCCTCCTCCTGCGCCTTCACCTTCGCATCCTTTTTCTTGCTGATCCCCAGCGCCTTGAAGCCGGTCTCGGTGGAAAGCCGGGCGATGCGCTCCTCGCTTGCTTGGAAGTTCAGCCGCAACGGGCGCTCGACCGTGATCTTGCGATAGCCGAAGGCAGTCGTCGGGAAGAGTTTGCTATGCTCCCCCTCCGCGCCCGCCTCGAACAGCGCGATGATCTGCGCGATCTGCGCTGCTGCGACCTCGCGCCGTTTGTCGCCCAGGCTCTTGCGCATCGCCGTCCACAACCCGGTGGCGTCAATGAGCTGCACCTTGCCCTTGCGCGCCGCGTCCTTGCGGTTGCTCAGCACCCACACATAGGTGGCGATGCCGGTGTTGTAGAAAAGCTGCTCAGGCAGGGCGACGATGGCCTCAAGCCAGTCACGCGTAGCGTCCAGCACCCAGCGCCGGATCTCGCTTTCGCCGCTGCCCGCGTCGCCGGTGAAGAGCGGCGAGCCGTTCATGATGATGGCGACGCGCGAGCCGCCTGCCGCCGCGGGCTTCATCCGGCCCAGCAGGTGCTGCAAAAAGAGGAGTTGCCCATCGGAGATGCGCGGCGTGCCCGCGCCGAAGCGGCCCACGTCGCCGCGTTTGGCCTCGTTCTCCACCGCCTCCCGGTCGCGGTTCCAGTCCTTGCCGTAGGGCGGGTTGGTCAGCAAGTAGTCGAAGCGGCGTGCGGCGTGCTTGTCATCCGACAGGGTGCTGCCGTAGGCGATATTCTCGGCGTCGCGGCCCGACGGGCTGATCATCAGCATGTCAGATTTGGCGATGGCCCACGTCTCAGGGTTCACCTCTTGCCCGAACAGATGGATGTCGGCCTGCGGATTCAAGCCGAGAATCTGCTCCTTGGCGATGGTCAACATCCCGCCCGAACCGCAGCACGGATCATACACCGTCCGCACGACGCCGGGCCAGGCCAGTTCGTCCGCGTCGCCGGAGAGCAGCAGCCCGGTCATCAGGCGCACCACGTCGCGCGGCGTGAAGTGCTCGCCGGGGTTCTCGTTCAGCGCCTCATTGAACCGGCGGAGCAGCTCCTCGAAGATAGTGCCCATGTCGAAGTTCGACACCTGCGCGGGGTGCAGGTCAACCGTCTTGAAGCGTTCCACCACCAGGAACAGCAACCCGGCTTCGTCCAGCCGTGAGATCGTGTTATCGAAGTCGAACTTTTCCAACACCTCGCGCATGTTCGGCGAGAACGCGGCGATATAGGCGCGCAGGTTGGCGGCCAGGTTTGGCGCATCAGCGCACAGCCGCTCGAAATCATACAGGGATGTGTTATAGAACGCGTAACCCGAAGCGCGTTGCAGTTGGCCGTCGAGGTTTTCCAGCTTGCCGCGCAGTTGCCCGTTGGTCTTGAGCACGGCCTCCTTGGTGGGGGCCAATACGCAGTCCACCCGGCGCAGCACCGTGAGGGGCAGGATCACATCCTGGTACTTGCCGCGTTTGAAGGTGTCGCGGATGAGGTCGGCGACCGACCACAAAAATCCGACGATCTCGCCATGATTGTTCAAAAGATGCAGCTCCGAAATCAGGGGTTACGCCTACAAGACAAGCCTGCTTGTGATGGGCGTATTTTATCACAGGCTGTCATGACGCGACAACGCCTGTTGAGAGGGGTTTGGGCCACGATAAATGTTGGACCGCGAAACTCGCGAAAGGAGACGAAAGGCGCGAAAGCCCTTTCGCGTCTTTCGTCTCCTTTCGTGCATTTCGTGGTCCCGCTTCTCCTCTGCCCCTCCGCCCCTCCGCCTCCTCCCCATTTGCCGCGCCCCCGCCCCCGGCGCGATAATACTTCGTAGCACAAGACAAAATTCCCCCACGGAGGTACGCCGATGTCCGACCGGATTGACCAACTGATGGCTCAACTCACCCTCGAAGAGAAAGTGGTGCTGCTCGCGGGCAGCGATATGTGGCATACCGTGCCCATCCCGCGGCTGGGCATCCCCCCGCTCAAGGTCAGCGACGGGCCGAACGGCGCGCGCGGCGACGCCTTCTCCGGCGGCGTCACGGCAGCCTGCTTTCCCGTCGGCGCGGTGATCGGCGCAAGCTGGAACGTCGCGCTGGCGCAGGAGATCGGCGCGGCCGTCGCCGAGGAGGCGCTCACCAAGGGCGCGCGCGTCATCCTCGCCCCCACCGTCAACCTGCACCGCACCCCGTTGGGCGGCCGCAACTTCGAATCCTACAGCGAAGACCCCTACCTCACCGGCAAGCTCGCCATCGGCTACATCAAGGGCGTGCAGAGCCGGAACGTCGGGGCGACCATCAAGCACTACGTCGCCAACGACCAGGAATTCGAGCGCAACACCATCAGCAGCGAGGTGGCCGAACGCCCCCTGCGCGAGCTCTACCTGCGCCCGTTCCAGATGGCGATGGCCGAGGCGGAACCCTGGTGCGTGATGACCTCCTACAACCGGATCAACGGCGTCTATGCCAGCGAGAACCCCTACCTGATCACCGAGATCCTGCGCGGCGAATGGGGGTTCAGCGGGCTGGTGATGTCCGACTGGACGGGCACCAAGTCTACCGCGGCTTCCATCGCCGCGGGGCAAGACCTGGAGATGCCCGGCCCGACGATGTGGCGCGGCGATAAGGCCGTGCAGGCCGTCAAGGACGGCGAACTCAGCGTGGCGGCGGTGGACGCGTGCGCCCGGCGCGTGCTCGAACTGCTGGAGCGCGCCGGCTGCTTCGAAGACCCTTTCGAGCCGTCGGAGACGGCCGTGGATCGCCCCGAACACCGCGCGCTGATCCGCCGGGCCGGCGCGGCGGGCGCGGTGCTGCTCAAGAACGAGTCCGCAGTCCTACCGATTGACCCGGGCAAAGTCAAAAAAATCGCCGTCATCGGGCCGAACGCGGCGACGGCGCGCATCATGGGCGGCGGCAGCTCGCGCGTCAACGCACACTACCGCGTTGCCCCGCTGGAAGGCATCCGCGCGTTCGCGGGCAACGGCTTCGAGGTCGCCTACGAGCTGGGCTGCACCAACGACCGCAGCCTGCCGCTGATCCCCGCCGACTGGCTGGCGGACGGCCAGTTCACCGCCAACTATTACGACAGCCTCGATCTGAGCGGTCCGGTTGTGGCGACGGCCCCTGTCACCGACACCGAGCAGGTGTGGCAGGCCGCGTTCGCCGAGGGGGTGAATCCGGGGCGCTTCGCCATGCGGCTGACCGGGACGATCACCGCGCCGGAGACGGGCGACTACCGCTTCGGGCTGATCACCGGCGGCAAGAGCCGGCTCTACGTGGATGGCAAACTCATGCTTGACAACTGGACTCACAACGCCCCCAGCGACAACTACTTCGGGATGGCCGGCGCGGAGGCGACGACGGACCTCGCGCTGGAGCAGGGCAAACATTACGAGGTCGTCGTGGAGTACAGCAGCGAAGGCGCGACCGGCTTCGCGGTGAACCGGCTCGGTTGCCGCGCCCCGCTCCCTGCCGACGCCATCCAGCGCGCGGCCGCGCTGGCCGCCGCGTCGGATGTCGCGGTGGTGTTCGCGGGCCTCAGCGAAGAATGGGACTCGGAAGGCTTCGACCGGCCCGACATGGCGCTGCCCGGCGAGCAGGACGCGCTGATCGCGGCGGTCGCCGCGGCGAACCCGCGCACCGTGGTGGTGCTCAACGTGGGCGCGCCGATCCTCATGCCGTGGTTGGATGACGTGGCCGCGGTGCTGGTGATGTGGTATCCCGGCCAGGAGTTGGGCAACGCCGCCGCCGACGTGCTGTTTGGCGCGGCCGAACCGGCGGGCCGCCTCCCGCAGACGTGGCCCGTCCGCATGGAGGACACCCCCGCCTACATCAACTACCCCGGCGAGAACGGCAAGGTGCATTACGGCGAGGGGCTCTTCATCGGCTACCGCTATTACGATGTGAAGAAGATCGCCCCGCGCTTCCCGTTCGGGTTCGGCCTCGGCTACACCGACTTCAGCTTCGGCCCGCTGCAGCTCAGCGCGGCGGAACTGGCCCCCGATGGCAGCCTGACCGCCACGCTGGACGTGACCAACACCGGCAGCCGCGCTGGGTCGGCGGTGGTGCAGCTCTACGTGCATGACGCAGCATCGAAGCTAACCCGTCCGTACAAAGAGTTAAAAAGCTTCGCCAGGCTGGAGATACAGCCTGGCGAGACGGCGCCGGCGACCTTCACGCTCGACCGCGAGGCGCTGGCCTACTACGATGATGGCCCGATGGCGTGGGTGGCCGAGGCGGGCGAGTTCGTGGCGCTGGTCGGCGCGAGCGCCGACGACATCCGCTCGACCGCGACCTTCCGGCTGACCGAGGCGGCGCGCTTCGGCGGCGGCGAACCCCGCGCGAAGGGCTATGACCTCAACACCGCGCTGGGCAACCTGCTCGACGACCCCGCCGCGGTGGCCGTGCTGATGAAGCACCTGCCCGACCTGGCCGCCATGGCCGACTCGCCGCAGGTCAGCATGGCGCGCGGCTTCAGCCTCACCATGATCCGCGCCTTCATGCCGCAACTCATCAACGCGGTGCAGCTCGCTGCGATTGGGGAGGAGCTGGCGAAGCTGTAGACTGTTTGGACCGCGAAAGACACGAAAGAACGCGAAAGGCGCGAAAGCCCTTTCGCGATCTTCGCGCTTCTTCGCGTCTTCGTGTTCCAAACACCCCCAAACACCCCGCTGCTCCCCCCACAAAAGTAGTACCCCCACACCCACCAGAGATACCCCATCCATCCGATGACGCGGCCGCGTTTTGCCCTTATGATGAGACCGTAAGCAGTAAGGTCTCCTTCGTAGTAACGGCTTCAGCCGTTGTGTGACTCCCAGCGGCTAAAGCCGCCACTACAAAGGGGTAGACTCTTAACCTTAAGGATGACATGGACAGGCCCATCGAAGTGTTGGTGGTAGACGATCAGCCCAGGGCGCGACGCAGCCTCAAGGCGCTGCTGGCGACCTGGGCGCGGGTCGGCGGGGTGCGCGAGGCTGCCAATGGCCTGGAGGCGCTGGCGCAGATGGAAGCGGCGTGCGCCGACCTGGTGGTGATGGATGTGAGGATGCCGGAGATGGACGGCCTCACGGCGACCCGGCAGATCAAGGCTCGCTGGCCGAACACCCACATCGTCATCCTGTCCATGTGTCCCGCATACGCGGACGAAGCATTATCGGCGGGAGCCGATGCGTTTTTGACCAAAGGCGAATCGCCGGCGCGGCTGATGGCGCAGTTGGCGGCGATCATGGGAGAACTGTGAGGAACGATGATGGAAGAACTTGAATTGATCCACGGCGCGCTGTCAGGCGATCATAGCGCCTTCACCGAACTGGTCGAGGCGTACCAGTCGCCGGTGTTCAACCTGTGCTACCGGATGCTGGGCGACCGCTGCGAGGCGGAAGACGCCGCGCAGGAGGCATTCCTGCGGGCCTACAGCCGCCTGCGCAGCTATGACCCGGCGCGCCCGTTCAAGACGTGGCTCTTCTCCATCGCGGCCCACTACTGCATTGACCGCCTGCGCAAGCGCCGCGTCACCCTGGTCGGGCTGGACGACGAACCGATCCAGTATCATCCGGCGCTGCGCGAACACTCGCCCGGCCCGGCGGAGATGGCCGAACGCAGCGAGCGGCGCGACGGCGTGCAGGCGCTGTTGCAGGAGTTGCCCGCCCAGGATCGCGCCGCCATCGTCATGCGCTACTGGTACGACCTCTCCTACGAGGAAATCGCGGAGGCCACCGGCGTCACCGTCAGCAGCGTCAAGAGCCGCCTCCACCGGGCTCGCATTGCCCTCGGCGAGAAGCTGCGCCCCACCGACCTGAACCCGCGCCGCGCCCCGCTCGGCGTCGCCGCAATGGCATCATAAGGGCTGCGCGGCAACGGATGAAAACGGACACCTGCCCCCACCGCAGGTGCGGGGTAAGCGGATGTGGACGCACCTACATCCGTTTACCCGCTTCCATCCGTTGCCATGTTTACTTGTCTACTTACCTACTTGTCTCCTTGTTTCCTCCCCTCACACCGGCGTGAGCGCGAAGGCTTTGGCCGGGGCGTAGTAATCGAGCCACCAGGCGCGCGAGTACCAGCCATCGGTGGCGGTCGCGTAGCAGTACATCTCCTCGGCGAAGGCCGCGCTGAGGCATGGCCCCAGGATTTGGCCGACGGGGGCGCTGCGCCCGAAGGTGATCCCGGCGCGGTTGTAGGTCGCGCCGCCCGCGGCGGGGTTGATCGCGGGCACGGAGGCCGCGTTCACCTTGCCGTACGCCTGCTCGATGTAGCCGGAGCTGCCGCGCGCGATGCGGAACAGGAACGCTGCATGGTTGTGCGGGTGCGCCGCCTGGAACCGCAGCAACACGCTCGCCGCGGGCGGGTAGCCGATGAAGCCGCACGGCCCCGCGAGCGTCGCGCCCACCTGCGCATCCAGGATCGCCGCGCTGCACCGGTTGTTGTCCACCGCCACGGTCATCTGGAAGCCGAATAACTGGCCCCCCTCGAAGTAGCGGTTGACCGGGCCGGCCAGCTTCCAGTTGTAGCTGCCGTCGGGCTGAAGCGTCGCCAGGTCTTGCACCTGGACATCCACGCCGCTGCCCGTCAGGTTGACGCGCGTCCCGTCGGCCTTGAACAGCTCCAGCTTCAGATCGAAGGCGCCGGCGCGGTCGGGATCGTCCATCGGCCACAGCGATTCGGTCTCGAACAGCGCGGTGGCGATGCCCGTGACCCACGGGTCTTCCCAGTTGCCGTAGGGCGTGCCGTCGGCCAGCCACGGCTCATCGGGCGGGATCGCGAAGTGACCGTGCGGATCCGGCTCGAAGTTGTAGTTCTTCGAGATCGAGGTCAGCGGCGGGAAGTCGGCCCGGTAACGGCGGGTGTACGGCTTGAGGATCGGCGTCCACGCGCCGGCGGGCGATGTACGATAGGACCACAGATAATGCGTCACGGCGATGCCCGCCAGCAGTTCGCGGGCGAAGTCGGCCCACATCCCCAGCGTGCCGGTGAAGGGGCGTTCGGCGAAGGTCGCGCCGGTGCCTTCCACGGTGATCGGCGATGCGGCCATCCCGGCCGCGGTCACGTTCTCCACCGCAATCAGCCGGCCCACGCCGTAGACGGAGATCATCGGCCCCATGTACGGGACGGGCGGGCGGCATGGCGTCACGCGCGGGTCGGTCAGCCGGATCGTGACCTCCTTGCCGCAGGGATAGTTCCACCAGGTGTTGCAGCGCATCCACGGCCTGTAGACCGTGACCCACGCGCCCTCGAAGAACACCTCGACCCAGAAGTAGAGGTCGGGGTGATCGCCGTGGCAGGGGTAGAAGATCAGCGCGTCGAACCGGCCGTCGTCGTCGGTCTCCACCACCCGGATCTCCTGCGAGATCAGGAAGCCGTGGAGCCAGGGGAAGAAGCACAGGAAGGGAATCAACTCTTTCCAATTGGCGACCAACGCCTGCCGCGCGGCGAACACTGACGGCCCTTCCAGCGCGGCCATCAGCTCGTTCGACAGGCGCAGCGGCGCATTGATCGTGTCGAAGACGGGGCTACCGCCGGAGAAGGGCTGCGCCTCGAACGCGGGCATATCGGGCGGTTCGGGCTGCGGCCCAAGCTGTGTGAATGCTCGTCTTGCCTCCAACCCGGCGATAGACAGGTTTGCGCCGCGGCCCGGCGGTTCCGGTTGCGGGTTGATCATGACAGTATCGGGCAGGTCGAACATGCGCGGCGGTACGGGCCACGGCGTCGGCCCGGCCTGGATCTCCTCCCAGGGGATTGGATCGGGCGGGGGCGGCGGGGGCGGCGGCCAGACGCGCGGCTTGCGGAACTCCCTGATCAGCTCGCGCCGGAAGCGGTCTACCTGAAGGTCGGGCAGCTTCTCGAAGAGCAGCCACAGCCGATCCACCTCCAGGATGTGGACGCGGGCGTGGCACACGGGCCAGTCCACGGCATTGCCCTGCACTTCGACGCGCTTGACGACGCGGCCGCGCACGCGGCAGGCGCAGAGGAACCAACGTCGCCAGATGTCCGCCGGGATGGGCAACGGTTCGACAAGGCGGGCTTTCGGATCAATGCGGGTGACGGGTTCGTAGGCGTCGAGCTTGCGGGCTTCAGCCAGCGTCTTCGGCGCGGGGCGGTCATCGGTGGGCGCGGGCAGCACGGCCAGGCGGCCGCGCGCCGCGCGGGCGGCTTCGGCTTTGAACGCGCCTTTGCCTTCGCGCAGTGGCGCAGTCTCCAACAGCTTGCCGTCGCGATCGAAAAGGTAGGCGACCAGGTCGAGGGGTTGCTCGGGCTTCTCATCGAAGCCCACGGTGATTTGGAATGGCATGGGAACCTCCTTCCATTCCATACCGCGAGGTATGTTTTGCATCTCGGCCCCAGGTTTAGGGACGAGAGTGGCCCCCCGCGAGGGGGCAGGCGAGCTGGCGTCGCCATCTTAAAAGGAGAACAGGCCGCCCCGATCCGGTGTGCGCGACCAACCGGGGCGGTCTCTGTTTTTCTAAGCCGCAGTGGTTGCCGGCCTGTTACATCTACTATACGCCCGCGCGGCGCCGCGTGTCAATAGGTTGCGGGGGATCGTCGGGCAAGCGAGGGGCGAGCGGAGGGGCGGCGGAGAGGAGGCGCAGAGGAGCGGAGGAGCGGAGGATGGTCTGGCTCCTCTCCCTGTGGGAGAGGCTGGGTGGGGTGAGGCTTGCCGACCACGAATCGGACACGAATACACGAATGTCGCCACCCGACCATTCGAATCCATCCGAAAACTCCCGGATGATCACACATACCCTTCGTAGTGGCGGCTTTAGCCGCTGTCCTGCTCCCCAGCGGCTAAAGCCGCTACTACGAAGAAGCAGGAGGAAGACGTGCAGTTTTCGGCTAGACCTTCGTGTATTGGTGTTTCATTCGTGGTCGGCCCCGCGTCACACGCCCAAAGCCCCGCGCAACGCGGCGAGCGCGCCGTCGCGCCGGTGATACCCCGTCTCCTCGATCAGCGCCGCGGCGACGGCGAGCGATTCGCGCGCGGCCTCCCGATCCCCCTCCGCGAGGTAGAGCCGCGCCCATTCGAGCCGCGCGTCCGCCTCGTGCAGCCGGAAGCCGGAACGGACGGCGATGCGCGTCGCCTCCTCCAGGTCCTTGCGCGCGGCTGCGTGGTTCCCCATCTCGCGGTGCAGCGCCGCCCGCGCCAGCAGGCCACGCTCGAGGTAGTCCTGTTGGCCCGCGGCGCGCAGCCCGTCCGCGGCATCCAGCTCGCGCCGCGCCGCCGCCTGATCTCCCAGCCCCGCGTGCGCTCGCCCCAGCGACAGGTGATCCAGCGCGATGTCGAGCAGCCAGTGGTTCCGTTCGGCGATCTGGATCGTCTGCGCCGCGTGGCGCAGACGATCCGCGAAGTCCCCGGCGTCCAGCAGCAGGTCGCAGTATTGGTAGCCTCGCAGCGAGTAGAGCCGCGGGTACGCCGGTTGCCGCGCCACCTGCATCCGCTCGGCCTCGGCGAACAGCGCGCGGGCCGGGGATGCCGCCGCGGCCCCCGCCCGCGCGTCCGCCAGCGCCGTGCGCATCACTTCGCGCAGGAACGCGTCGCCGCTCCGGTCGGCGTGCGCCACCGCCTGCTCCGCGTAGCCGCAGGCCCCGGCCACGTCGCCGCGGGCCAGCGCCAACTCGCTCAGGTTGCCGGCGATTCGAGCAGCATTATTCCAATTTTCCTGCGCGACGCGCATCTCCAGCCCGGCGCGCATCGGCGCCTCCGCCTCGGCCGCGCGCCCCAGCGCCCGCAGGTCGACCCCGGCCTGCCCCAGTAGCAAGGCGCGGTCCGGTTCGGTCAGCTCCGCGGCGGGGAGGTCCCACGTCCGCTCGAAGAACCCGGCCAGCGCCGCCAGATCGGACGCGAACGCGCCCAGCTTGTTGACGCTGTAAAACTCGCCCCGCCGTCGGATGCGTGGCTGGAACACTTCATCCAATGTCTCCTGCCGCCGTCCCGCCTTGCAGCCGTGTCCCACCGCCGCGAAGAGCGGGGCCATCTCGGCCAGCGTGTCGGGTTGGTCGGGCGCTTGTTTACAGTAGAAGTCGTACAGCCGTGAGTGGCCCGCGCGCCAGGCGTCCGGCGCCTCCGCCTGCAAGACTGCCGCGAAGTGCTCGCGCACCAGCGGGTGCGCGTCCAACGCACCCGACGCGCCCTCGTCGCGCGGCTCCAGCAGCCGCGCCTTCCGCAACCGCAGCACCGCGCGATCCCACGCCCGGCCCGCTAACGGCCTCCCTTCGGGATCGAACAGCCGGTCGCTCAGCCCCGCGATGGGCGGCGCTGAGCGCAGCGCGTCCAGCGCGCCCGCGCTCGCGGGCCGGTCGAAGAGCCCCACCATCCGCAGGATCGTCCGCTCCGGCCCCTCGCCCAGCCAATGTTCGTAGGCCGCCATCACGTGGCTCGCGTGCGCGCCCCGCTCCGGCGCATCCGCCAGCGGGCCGGCCTCGCGCCACCGGCGTATATCCCCGTCGCAGAAGTCGCGCAGCAGCGTGCCCAGCAGCGTCAGCGCCAGCGCGTGCCCCCCGAACGCCGCCTCCGCCTCCGCGAGTTCGGCGTCCTCGCCCTTCACCCCCAGCCGGCGCAGGTAGGCGACCCCCGCCTCGCGGCTCAGGTGGCGCAGATCCACCTCAATAACCGTCTGCCCGATGCACTCCGCCACGTCGGCCACCGGCTCGCGGGTGGTCACCACGCACAGCCCCGCGTTCCCGTAGGCGAGGGTCGTCAGCAGCGCCTGTAGCGCCGGGTCGCGCACCCGCCCGGCGTGCTCGATCCCCGGCGGGTATTGCAGCGGTTCCATCCCGTCGAGCGCCAGCAGCGACCGCGTCGCCGCGAGGCAGCCCGCCAGCCGCTCCCCCTTCTCCCACGGCGAGCCTTTCGTCGGGTCTTCATCGCCGAACCAGCGCAGGCCGTAATCAATGAACGGGTCGGCGGAGGCCCCGCCGTCCTCCCGCGCGCCCTGCGAGTAGAAGGACCAGCCGAGCACGTGGGTCGCCCCGCGGAAGCCGTCCGCCGCCATGCGCGCCAGCCAGTGCTTCGCCAGCGCGGTCTTGCCCGTCCCACCCATCGCGACGAGGGTCACGATGTGGGTCTTGCCCACCGGCGCGTTTTGTGGGGGCGACTGGGGCGACGGGGGCGACCACATAGGGTCGCCCGTACGAGACGCCGCACGTCGGGGCGACCCTATGTGGTCGCCCTCTGCGGGGTCGCCGTCGCCCGAAGTCCACGCCGCATCCAACAACGCCAACTCATCCTCGCGCCCGAACAGGTCGGGGCCGGTCTCGGGGAGGTGAGAGAGGGAGCTGCGCGGAGCGCGTGATGCGTCCATTGGAGTAGGCTCTCCGGTCGCATGTGGAGATTCCGGTAACTGCACGTGCTCGATCAAGGGCTTGACGGCATCTTGCAGCAGGACGACGTTCGGCCGCGCCTGGGCGGCGGCCTGCAACAGTTCCAGCGTCCAGCCCTCGCGCTCCGCACTCCCGATCACGTCGAGGATGATCGCTTCGAGGCCGTTGGCGGTTGTGATCGCCGTCCGGTTGCGGTCCAGGTCGAGGCTCAGGAACGCGTCGAAGCTGTCGAGGTCCGTGAAGGCATCGAGCAGGCCATCCCGCAAGTCACGCTTCTGCTTCCCAGTGAGTTTCGCCATTTGTCGCCTCGATGATTCAGAAAGAGGGCTCAATCCTCTTCTTCACTGCCATCCAGTTCAATCAGATCGTAAGCCGCGCGGCTGACGCCGATTTGGTTCTCCACCAGCAGCCTGACCAACTGCTCCCCGTTCATCAACGCCACCGGCACGGCGTCGGGGCGGGCGGCTTCGGTTTTTGCTTTCGCGCTGAAATCACTGGTCGTGATAATGAGGCCCTGTTCATGCGTCCCCAGGCTGCCGCGCACCTGCTGCACGGTAGGAGACTGCACGTTCTTGTTCCATCTCTTGACTTGCACTGCCATACGCGTGCGGATCACGTCACCCACAATCAAGGTCCCGCGGACGTCGATGCCGCCATCGCTGCCGTATGATGTGACCTCCGTGTCCTCGAAGCCGAGCGCGACGAGCAGGCGGCCAACCAGCGCCTCAAACTTATCGGGCCTCATCGCGCGTAAATTCACGCGGAGCGCCTTGCGGATTTCGGCGTTATGCAGTTCGATCTGGCGCGCCAATCCTCCTTCCAGCCAATCTGAAAGACCGATGAACCCTTTGCCTTCCATTACGAAGCGCGGCATCTCACCGCGCTTCTTTCGACGCTGCGTCTCGGTAAGCACCTGAGCGTAGAGGGTTGCTTCGGGTGTCTTTCCCGTGGTCTTGACCAGGCCGAGTTCCAGTGCTTTTGCGGTAATTGCGCGGTAATGCATTGGTTCTTGCCCGCCATACCGCTCCAGAATTACTTCTGCGGCGTCAGTGAAAGAAAGAGCCTGTGATTCTTGAGAAGGTGTATCTGGCTGGACTACAGGCTTTGCTTGTTCCGGTTTTTCATCAGTGGATGCAGGTTGCTGACGCTCCCTGGGTAGATGTTCGGGCAGGCCCCAGGCACGCAAGGCGAACACTCCCGGCGCAGTGCGTTGGAAACGTGATCCGCTGCTGTTTTCCTTGATGTCCGTCGCGAGTCGCGCGTTGACCGTGGCTGCGGGCGTCGCGCCCTGACTCTGCCACAAATCGCGCGCCAATATGCGGCGGGTAATCTCATCATAGCGAAGCGGTTCACCGGCGTCAGTGAGCACCTGATCAATGGCGTTGAGGCAATTCATGGGCGTTTTGTTCCCGCGAGAGTAGTAGACGTGCGCATTATATCACAACTCCTCATCCGTGCGTCGGTGTAGCCCTCCCTCACCCCAACCCTCTCCCAACGGGCGAGGGAGCCGGCGCGCCCAATCTGTGCATCCGTGTGGGCCAATCCGTGTAGGCTCGCGCCTCCCTCACCCCAACCCTCTCTCCGCGGGCGAGGGAGCCGGCGCGCCCAATCCGTGCTTCCGTGTGGGCCAATCCGTGTTGGCCCTCGCTCGCCAAAACTTGCGGGATATGTTACAATCGCGCCCTGTCCGCTTACAAGGAGAACCCATCATGCGCATCCTCTACCTCGATCTGGATACCCTGCGGCCCGACCATCTGGGCTGCTACGGCTATCACCGGGACACCTCGCCCAACATTGACCGCATCGCGGCCCAGGGTGTGCGCTTCGACGGCTATCACTGCCCCGATGCGCCCTGCGCGCCCTCGCGCACCGCGCTGATGACCGGGCGCTTCGGCATTCACACCGGGCTGATCGGCCACGGCGGCACGGCGGGCGATATGCGGCTAGAGGGCGCGTCGCGGGGCTTCCGCACGCAACTCACCGCCACCAGCCTGCCCGCGACGCTCAAGGAGGCGGGGCTGCACACCTGCTTCATCGGCGGTTTTGCCGAGCGCCACTCGCTCTACGAGTTCTACGCGGGCTTCCGCGAGATTCACGACACGGGGCTGGGCGGCATGGAGTCGGCGGAGCAGGTGACGCCCACCGTGCTGGAGTGGATCGAGCGCAACGCCGTCTCCGACGACAACTGGTACTTGCACATCAACTACTGGGACCCGCACACGCCCTACCGCGCGCCCGCCGCGTTCGGCAACCCGTTCGCCGATGACCCGCTGCCGGGGTGGCTCACCGAGGAGGTGCTGGCCGCGCACCGAGGGCTGCCCGGCCCGCACAGCGCGCAGGACCTGGCGATGTACGACAACCGCACCGATCCGCGCTACCCGCGCTATCCCGGCGAGCTGTGCGACATGAGCGATCTGCGCACGTTCATTGACGGCTACGACTGCGGCATCGCCTACATGGACGCGCACATCGGCCGGCTCTTCGCCGCACTGGAGGCTGCGGGCGTGATGGACGACCTGGCGATCATCATCAGCAGCGACCACGGCGAGAACATGGGCGAGCTGGGCATCTACGGCGAGCACGCCACCGCCGACGCCATCACCTGCCGCGTCCCGCTGATCGTGCGCTGGCCGGGCGGCAGGCAGGGCGCGACCGACGCCGGGCTGCGCTACAACCTCGACCTCGCGCCGACGCTGGCCGAACTGCTGGGCGTGAAGCCGAAGCCGATTTGGGACGGGGCGAGCTTCGCCGGGGCGATCACGGGTGACGGGGCCGATGGGCGCGACTTCGTGGTGATCAGCCAGGGCGCGCACGTGGGCCAGCGCGGCGTCCGCTGGGGCGACTGGTTATACATGCGGACGTACCACGATGGGTATCACCTGTTCCCGGACGAGATGCTGTTCAACGTGCGCGACGATCCGCACGAGGAGCACGATCTGGCGGCGGCGCGGCCCGACCTGTGCGGCGAGGGGGCGCGCTTGCTCGAAGACTGGCGCGCGGCGATGATGCGGACGATGCCGCCGGGCGTCGCCGTGGATCCGATGCAGACGGTGCTGGCGGAGGGCGGGCCGTTCCACGCGCGCGGCCACCTCGCGCCCTACCTGGAACGGCTCCGCGCCACCGGCCGCGCCGCCGCCGCAACCCAACTCGCCGCGCGCCACCCTGGGGAGCTAAATAGCTCCACAAAAGTGGTCGGGGATTGACGTCTGGGTTTAGGATGGTGGTAGCTCAGCTTTGTACTTGGAGGCTACCCCATGCGACCCGGACGCTTCATCCAATTGGACGAGCCAGAACGCAGCGCGTTGCGGCG
>JBBQRS010000070.1:0-25822 GCA_038214535.1 Anaerolineae bacterium | reverse complement strand
CTCCAGGAGTGTAATCAGGCCCGTCCGCTTCAATCGCCTCGTCGGGAAGCTCTAGTGCTTCTCGGCCACAAAGCACGGTTGCTCTGACGCCAAATTATCGCGCGTTCAATCCACCCAGAGCGGCACGATCTTGAACTGATCCACGTCTACCAGGCCCTGGTCGGTCAGCTTCAGGTGGGGGATCACCTCGAGCGCGAGGAAGCTGAGCGCCATCATGGGGTCGTGCAGCTCGCTGCCCAGGTGGTGCGCGGCCTTGATTACGTCATCGAGCTGTTTGCGCACCTCGCCGATGGGCTTGTTGCTCATCAGCCCAGCCACGGGCAGCGGCAACTTCGCCAGGATGCGGATGCCGTCCACGACGGCCAGCCCGCCGCCCATGTCGCCGACCGCCGCGGCCGCGGTGGTCAGCGAGACGTTGTCGGTCCCGGCGACTATAAGGTTGTGGTGGTCGTGCGCGATGGTGGACGCAATCGCGCCCCGGCGCAGCCCCAGCCCTTGCACGAACCCCCGGCCCATCCGCCCGCTCGCCATGTGGCGCTCGATCACGGCCATCTTGATGATGTCCTGCTGCGGGTCGGACATGGCGACATCCGACGAGGACGGGATTTCCAGGATGCGCTCCTCGGTGATGAGCTGGTCGGGCAGGACGCCGATGACGCGGGCGCGGCGACCCTCCGCGGGGATGCGGAAGTCCACGCTGTGCCAGTTGACATTCATCGAGCCACGCAGATAGCTGGGGCGCTCCGGCAGGTTGAAAGGCAGCATCACGCCGTCCTCCGCCACCACCTGCCCCCCGCGCAGCACCAGCCGGACGTTGAACTCCTCCAAGTCGTCGAACACGATCAGGTCGGCGCGGTGGCCGGGGCGAATCCCGCCGCGGTCGTAGATGCGGAACCACTCGGCGGTGTTCAGCGTCGCCATGCGGATCGCCGTCACGGGGTCCACGCCCGAGCGGATCGCCGAGCGCACCAGGTAGTCCACGCTGCCCTGGTCGAGCAGGTCGCCGGGGTGCCGGTCGTCGGTGCAGAAGCAGACGCGCCGCGCGTTCTCCGGCGTCAGCATGGGCAACAGGTTTGCCAGGTCGCGCGCGTTGGTGGCCTCGCGCATCAGGATGTACGCGCCGAGCCGCAGCTTTTCCAGTGCCTCTTCGGGCGTGGTGCATTCGTGATCCGAACCGATCCCCGCGGCCAGATACGCGTTCAGCGCCATGCCGGTCAGCCCCGGCGCGTGGCCGTCGAGCACGCGCGTGCGATACGCCTCGATCTTCTCGAGCACGCCGGGGTTCTCATACACGACGCCGGGGTAATTCATCATCTCGCCCAGCCCCAGCACCCACGGGTCGTTCTGCAGCGATGCGATATCCTTCGCTTCGAGATATGCGCCGGCGGTCGCCATATCGGTGGCGGGCACGCAGGAAGGCACCATCACGAACATGCTCAGCCGGCCATATTTGGCCTGGTCGAACATATAGCGGATGCCGTCCAGCCCGAGGACGTTGGTGATCTCGTGCGGGTCGGCGACCACCGAGGTGACGCCGCGCGGCACCACCGCCGCGGCGAACTGGCGCACGCCCACCATCGCGCTTTCGATGTGGACGTGGGCGTCAATCAAACCGGGCGCGAGATAGCTGCCCTTGAGATCAATTTCGTTGGCAGCCTGATAGCCGGGGCCGATGCCGGCGATGCGAGCGTTGTAGATGGCGACGTCGGCGGGGTAGATTTCACCGGAGTAGACGTTTACGAGCTTTGCGTTGCGCAGCACCAGGTCGGCGGGTTTGTCGCCGCGCGCTACGCTGATCATGCCGTTGAGCTCTGTCATCTTGCCTCCTCGACGTGGCAGATTTGAGTAGCCATGCACTGTAGATTTCCGATCATTATACCATGCGTATCTGCTGACCTTACCATGATACACGTCATTTGCGCTTGATACCTCCGTAAGCTAGAATGGAAGCGAGGCTACGCGCCGACCCTCGTTTCACTCTACCTGAGGAGAAGATAAGATGAAAGAGAAGAGAACCTGGAGTTTACTCGCCTTGCTGGTCGTGATTGCGATGCTGGCGGCTGCGTGCGCGCCGCAAGCCGCGCCGGCCGCACCTGCCGCGCCGACCGAAGCCCCGGCGGCTGCCCCCGCCGAAGCGACGGCGGCTCCCGAAGCGCCCGCCGCACCGGCGGAAGATGCCGTCAAGGCGGCGTTCGTCTACGTCGCCCCCATCGGCGATCTGGGCTGGACCTGGGCGCAAGAACAGGGCCGCCAGTACGTCGAAAAAGAGACCGGTATCGAAACGGCCTTCATCGAGAACGTGCCCGAAGGCCCCGATGCAGAACGCGTGATTCGCGACTTCGCACAGAAGGGCTACAACCCGATCTTCACCACTTCCTTCGGCTTCATGGACCCCACCATCACCGTCGCCAAGGAGTTCCCGGACACCCAATTCGTCCACATCTCCGGCTATAAGACGGCAGATAACGTCAGCACGGTTTTCGGCGCCATCGAAGAAGCGCGTTACCTGAGCGGCCTCGTCGCCGGTAGTGCGACCAAGAGCAACATCCTCGGTTACGTCGCCGCCTTCCCGATCCCCGAAGTCATCCGCGGCATCAACGCGTTCGCCGAGGGTGTGCGCGAAGTCAATCCTGATGCCGAGGTGCGCGTCGTCTGGACGCAAAGCTGGTTCGACCCGGTGAAGGAAAAGGAAGCCGCCGAAGCGCTGCTCGATCAGGGTGCGGACGTCATTGCCCAGCACCAGGACACTACCGAGCCGCAGAAGGCCGCCAAGGATCGCGGCGCCCTGTCCATCGGTTACGACTCGGACATGGCGCAGTTCGTCGGCGATACCGTCTTGACCAGCCCCATCTGGAACTGGGGTCCCAAGTACGTGGACATCGTCAAGCAGATGCAGGCCGGCACGTATGAGAGCGAGACGTTCTACGGCCACATGGCGGACGGCATCTTCAAGCTGGCGCCCATGAGCGACCGCGTGCCGGATGACGTCCAGAAGCTTGTCGAGCAACGCCAGCAGGAGCTGATTGATGGGACGTTCAACATTTTCTGTGGCCCGCTGTTGACCGACGATGGTACGGAAGTCCTGCCCGAGGGCAAGTGCATGACCGACGCTGAGCGGTTGAGCATGGACTTCTTCATCCAGGGCGTCAAGGGCGAATTGGCGGCGAGTCAGTTGCTCGAAAAGGGCCTGGTCGGTCAACCCGCCCCCGCCGGGATGGCCGCCGGCGCGGCTGCGATGCCCGCGATGACCGAAAAGCCCAAAGTCGCGTTCATCTACGTCGGCCCCGTCGGCGATCTGGGTTGGAGCTATGCGCACGACCAGGGCCGGCTGGCGTTGGAAAAGGCGCTGGGCGTCGAGACGGCGATCAGCGAAATGGTGCCGGAAGGCCCCGACGCCGAACGCATCATCCGTGACTACGCCGAAAAGGGCTTCAACATCATCGTCGCCACTTCCTTCGGCTATATGGACGCCGTGCTCAACGTCGCGAAAGACTATCCCGACGTGACCTTCCTCCACGCCACCGGCTACAAGACCGCCGATAACGTCGGTATTTACGACGGGCGCGGCTATCAGGGCTGGTACCTGTCGGGTATCGTCGCCGGTAAGATGACCAAGACCAACAAGCTGGGTTACGTTGCGCCGTACCCGATCCCCGAAGTGACCCGCAACATGAACGCCTTCACGCTGGGCGCACGCTCCGTGAACCCTGATGTCGAAGTGACGCCGATCTGGATCAATGCCTGGTTCGACGCCCAGAAGGAACGCGAGGCCGCGCAGGCGTTGATTGACGCGGGCGTGGACGTGGTGGCTCGCGAGAGTGACTCGGTCGAGCCGGACAAGCTGGCCGAGCAGGAAGGCGTCTACGCTATCGGCTACAACGCGATTTCCGCCGATGTCGCGCCGAACGCCGTGCTGACGGCTCCGATCTGGGACTGGGGCGTCTACTACATCAGCGCCGTGCAGGACGTGATGGACGGCAAATGGACCAACACGCCGGTGTGGTGGGGCATGAAAGAGGGGCTGTTGTCCCTCGCCCCTCTCGGCAAAATGGTGCCCGCCGATGTGGCGACCCTGGTTGACGCTGAAAAAGCCAAGATCATCAGCGGCGAGTTCGGCGTCTTCGAAGGGCCGATCAACGATAACACCGGCAAAGAACGTGTGGCCGCCGGTGCAGCGATGACCGACGAAGAAATGCTCTCCTTCGACTGGCTGGTCGAAGGCGTCAAGGGCAAGCTGCCGCAGTAACGACAGTGCAACAACGTGCAACGCACCTCCCAGGTGCGTTGCACGTTTATCCCTCATCCCACCCAGGAGCCCGCGATTGGCTGACCCCCAAGCTTTGCCTGCGACACAGACCCCCCTGTCCGTCGAAATGCGCGGGATTACGAAGCGCTTCCCCGGCGTGCTGGCGAATGACCGCGTAGACCTGACGGTCGCGGCCGGCGAAATCCACGCGTTGTTGGGCGAGAACGGGGCGGGCAAAAGCACCTTGATGAACATCCTCGCGGGGCTGTACCGGCCCGACGAAGGCGAGATACTGATCCACGGCCAACCGCTGGACTTCCGCTCGCCGCGCGATTCGATTGCCGCGGGCATCGGCATGGTGCATCAGCACTTCATGCTCGTCGAGTCGCAGACCGTCGCCGAGAACGTGATCCTCGGTCTCGACACGCCGCGCTTCGTCCTCGACATGAAGGCGATCAACGCCGAGATCGCCGTCCTTTCGGCGCAATACGGCCTTGAGATTGACCCCGAAGCGCGCATCTGGCAGCTCTGCGTGGGCGAGCAGCAGCGCGTCGAAATTTTCAAAGCCCTCTACGTTGGGGCCAATATTTTGATCCTCGATGAACCGACCGCCGTATTGACGCCGCAGGAAGCCGTCCAACTTTATGAGACGGTCGAGCGGCTGGCCACGTCGGGCAAAACCATCATTTTCATCACGCACAAATTGGGCGAAGTCTACAGCAGCGCCGACCGCGTGACCGTGCTGCGCGGCGGCAGGGTGGTCGGCACGACCTCTCCCCCGGAGACCACCGAGGCGGAACTGGCGCGCATGATGGTGGGCCGCGATGTGCTCTTCACCGTGGAGAAACCGCCCGCCGCGATGGGCCGCACGATGCTCACCGTCGAAGCCGTCAATGCGATCAATGACAAGGGGTTGCCCGCGCTCAAGGATGTGTCGCTGACCATCCACGAGGGCGAAATCCTGGGGATCGCGGGCGTCGCGGGCAACGGTCAGCGCGAGTTGGCGGAGGTCATCACCGGGTTGCGCCGCGCCAGGAGCGGCCGCATCCAGGTCTATGATACCGATGTGACCAATCAATCGCCGCTGGATGTCATCCGCCAGGGTGTCAGCCACGTGCCGGAAGACCGGCTGGGCATGGGGTTGGTTCCTAACCTGTCCATCTCCGATAACGAGGCGATGAAAGCGTATCGCCGCCCGCCGCTCTCGCGCGGCCCCTTCCTGGATCGCAACGCAGTCACGCGGTACGCGCGCGAATTGATGCAGTTGTTTCAGGTCTCCGCGCCCGGCCCCGACACACAGGTCAGGCTGCTCTCCGGCGGCAATCTGCAAAAAGTGATCCTGGCGCGTGAGATCACCGCAGGGCAAGAGGCGACCGGGAAGGACGCCAGGCGTCCGCTGCTGGTCGCCGTGCATCCCACGCGCGGGCTGGACGTGGGCGCGACCGAGTCCGTCCGCAAGCTGCTGATCGAACAGCGCAGCGCCGGCGCGGCTATCCTGCTGATCTCCGAGGACCTCGACGAACTGCTCGCCGTCAGCGACCGCGTGGCGGTGATGTTCTCCGGCGAGATCATGGGCATCGTCCCCGCGGCAGACGCCGACGTGGACGAGATCGGCCTGATGATGGGTGGCAAATGCTCGACCCCGACAGGAACCGCCGTATGAAAATCCACGTCGAAAAACGACTCGAGCCTTCCCGCTCGGCCGCGGTCTTGATCCCGGTCTTCTCCGTGGTCGTGGCGTTGATCCTGGGCGGCATCCTGCTGGCGCTCGTCGGCGCGAACCCCATCGAGACCTACAAGGCGATGCTGGTGGGCGCGTTCGGCAGTCGCTACGCCATCTCTGAGACGCTGGTCAAGGCGGTGCCGCTGATGCTGACGGGTCTGGGCGTCTCCATCGCCTTCCGGATGCTCTTCTGGAACATCGGCGGCGAGGGGCAGTTGGCGATGGGCGGCTTCCTGACCGCAGGTTTCGCCCTGTTCGTCGCGCCGAAGCTGCTCACGGCGATGGAACCGATGATCGGAGCGCTCAACGGGGCCGGGCTGGACTTCCTGGCAATCGCGTTGCCGCGCACCGTCCTGCTGACGGGCGTCATCGCGGCGGGCTTCGTGGGCGGCGCGATGTGGGGGTTGGTCCCCGCGTTGCTCAAGGCCTACATCGGCGTCAACGAGATCATCGTCACCCTGATGATGAACTACATTGCGATCCTGTGGGTCGAATATCTCTTTTACGGCCCCTGGAAAGACCCGCAGGGCTATGGCTTCCCCGGCACGGCCGAAATTTCGGAGCTCGCGTGGTTGCCGCGCTTCACCGGCACGCGCGTCAATCTCGGCCTCATCATCGCGGTGGTCGCTGCTTTCCTTCTCTGGGTCGTGCTGAACCGTACCAAATGGGGCTATGAAATCCGCGTGATCGGCGAGAACCCGGACGCGGCGCGCTACGCCGGCATCAACCGGGTGCGCAACATCGTCCTGGTGATGATCCTTTCGGGCGGGCTGTGCGGGCTGGCCGGGATGACCGAGGTGGCGGGCATCTCGCACCGCCTGCAGAAGGGTCTCACCGTGGGCTATGGCTACACGGCGATCATCGTGGCGTGGCTGGCGAAGCTCAACCCGTGGGCGGTGCTGGTCGTGGCCTTCCTGCTGGCAGGGCTGCTGGTCGGCGGCGACCAGATTCAGATTACGATGGGGTTGCCTGCGTCCGTGGCGCTGGTGTTGCAGGGCATCATCCTGTTCCTCGTGCTGGGCGGCGACATCCTCACCAAGTACCGCATCGTGATTGACCGGCCCACCGACCCCACCCTCTCCGGCGCAGAGAGCAACTCGTGACCCTTCGCATTTCCGCTCAAGGACGCCCGCTATGGATTCCATGATGCTCGTTGCCATCCTGGCCGTCGCCATCCGCGCGGGTACCTCGCTGGTGTTCGCCACCATCGGCGAGATCTACACCGAGCGCTCCGGCATCTTGAACCTGGGCATCGAGGGGATCATGCTGATGTCGGCCATGACGGGGTTCGCGGTCGCCTATCATAGCAACAGCGCGTGGGCGGGCGTGGCCGCGGCGATGGTCATGGGCGCGTTGCTGGCGCTGATCCACGCCTTCCTCACCATCACCCTGCGCGCCGATCAGGTGGTTTCGGGCCTCGCGCTGACCATTTTTGCCGGGGGGCTGGCGAGTTTCATGGGGCAGCGGTTGGGGCCGAACGGGGGGCCGTTGGTGGGGATGGTCGGGCCGCGGTTCGAGAAGCTGGCGATCCCCTTCCTGGCCGATCTGCCCCTGGTGGGCCGCCCGCTCTTCCAACAGGATGCGCTGGTCTACCTGATGTACATCCTGGTGCCGGTCTCCGCGTTCTACCTCTATCACACGCGACAGGGGCTACACATGCGCGCGGTCGGCGAGAACCCGCACACCGCCGACGCCAAAGGCATCTCCGTGGGCGGGACGCGCTATTTCTACACGATGGCGGGCGGGGCGCTGGTGGGGCTGGGCGCGGCGCACCTTTCGCTGGCCTATACCCCCGGCTGGACCGAGAACCTGACCGGTGGGCGCGGCTGGATCGCGATTGCCCTCGTGATCTTCGCGATGTGGGACCCGTGGCGGGCGGTGCTGGGCGCGCTGCTCTTCGGCGCGATCAATGCCATCCAGTTCCGCTTACAGGCCATGGGCACGACCATCCCCGCCGCGTTCCTGGGGATGTTGCCCTACATCTTCACCATCGTCGTGCTGGTCGCCATCACCTGGTTCGAGTCGGCCCGCAAGCGCGTGGGCGCGCCGGCCGCGCTGGGGATACCGTATGTGCGCGAGGAGCGGCATTGAGAAGTTGAGGGGGCTTACTCTAGCAGCCTGAGCAGATTCTCTCGCGTCAACACGCCTGCGTCAGTGTTTGATTCCAGAAAGGGCCGGACGTCGGCGGCTACCCTATCCCATTCCATGCTCAACAGTCGTTCGCTTACAGCGCCGCGCCACGTCTCTGCCCCCAGTACCTTTCCTTGCCATCCGGTTTGTTGTAATGCATTGTTGAGCATTATGAGATTGGGAGCGGGCCACGATGGATCACTCAAATACCACATGAGATCGTAGATATCACGCCCCTTAATGAACGGACGTTGCAGGATTGCGTGGAGCTTGCCAGATAACAAAGACCCCTTGTCATGATGGTGGAGTTGCAAGATCGCGTGACGACGTATGACGGTGGTGGTCAATCCGGCGCCGGCTGGCGGGTTCGTATCCACCTCGATCTTGACTGCCAGCACTTCTTCTTGAAAGGGCGACAAGCCTAACTCATAAAGCAGGCCGGGCAGGCGTACAAATGCGCTGTGTACGGTTCTTTGGTCATTAATCCGCAACACCACTGCATAGCCCTCGTCGGCCAAATCAGCGCGAATCATCTGCAAATACTTGCGAAAGTCGTAGGATTGATCTTCACCTTCCAGCGCAAAGTCCAGATCCTCGGAATAGCGTGGTAAGGCATAAAGAAACCGGAGCGCTGTGCCGCCATGAAACGCCAGGGGGATCATCGCTCCTGATCGCTGCAATGATCCCAATATGCGCGCCTGGATGTATTCTCGCGTCATATTTCTCGCTGTCAGCGAATCCGATGCCGTGCTGACAATTTCACTCAGATAAGCTTTCATAGCGTCTCGTATTCTTCGGCTTCGACCAATGCCAGTTGCGTCACGATTTTCGCTGCACGCTGCAACTTGAGCTTGCCGATCCGGTCTGCGAACTCATGTAGTCGCGCGATGTTCAGCCGGTCGAGGTTCTGCAAACGTAGCTCGCGCAGGTATGCCGGCGCGTCGCTGCCGGGTGTCAGATAAATCAGGTCCAACAATGCTTTCTCGGGTGAAGCCACAAAGGCATGTTGTTCATCTCCCAGCGCGATGCGTAAATAACCAAAGAACAGCGCAGTGCTTACGTGGCGATAATCGAAATCGCCCAGCGGGGTATGGTGCGATTGTGGGCGGCGGGTCGTGACGCTGGTCGTCAAGGGGGCGTGCTCCGGGATCATGCCGTAATACGCCAGCGCTGATTGAAGGCTTACGTAGGAGCCGGACACAATGCGGTTGGCGATCGCGAAGGGGTGCGGTTTGACCTTCGAGTAAGCCTGGGCAAGGGCATACAGCCCGCGCCGTAACTGATACAGTCGGCCGGCTGTAGTCCAGCGCGAAAGTTGTTTTTGCACGTCGGCCGGTTTTACGTCGCCGGCAAGTAGGAGTCCCGATTCAAAGACCGCTTCATCTCCGACGATCTCGAGTAATCTCTCGAATTCCATTGCATTAACTTACCACGAATGGTAAGTTAATGCAATGGATTAACTTCTATCGCGCTTGCGCGGCCAGCATGATCATCTGCGCGGCGATCTGGGGAGCGATCGCGCCGGTGTTGAGCATCAGGTGGTAGTATTTCGGGTCTTTCCAGTTTGCGTTGTCGTGCATGAAACGGATGAACAGCCGCTTTTCCTCGTCGGAAGTCGCGATGCGGCGCGCGGCGTCCTGCTCCGTGATGCCCGTCCGCGCCGCCAACCGTTGCGCTCGTAGCTCGGCGGGCGCGTAGAGGTGGATGTGCAACGCACGGGGATGATCGCGCAGCACCATCTGCCCGCCGCGCCCGATGATGATCACGTCTCCCTCGACGGCGTACCCTTCCATCGTCTCGCGGACGATCCGGCGGTAGGTCTCGTCGTCCAGCGCGGCCTTCTTCTCCCAGGCCCCCGGCTGCTTGCTGTAGAGTGAGCGCATGTCGGTACTGGTGAAGCGGGCGCGGCTGGGGATGCTGCGCTCCAGCGCCAGCACCGCCTCTTCGTCCATCCCGGCCTCCTGCGCCATCTGCGCCAGCAGCCCCTTGTCCACCCAGCGATAGCCCAACTCCGCCACAAGCATCTCTGCGATGCGGTCTCCCTCGCTGCCCAATTCGCGTGAAACGGTGATGACAGTCATGGCGCGCCTCCTTGCCTGACGTGCTCGCGATGCCTTACTTCTTTACATAGCGGAGTGCGCACTCCGCGGGGTATCGGGTCTTTCCTCAGGCGTCCGTTACGGTGTAACGCCGGTGAAGAAACTCCTCGCTTTCAGTTCAGTTACCAACTGCGGTAACACCTCGCCGCCCGGCCCCTGCAGGAAGACCTGCGCCGTGCGCGCAATCGGCCCGCGCACGGGATTAACGTCTATGACGGTCGCGCCGCTCTGCGCGGCGACGAATGGCAGCGAAGCGGCCGGTTGCACCTCGCCGGACGTGCCCACGACGATCATCGCGTCGCACGCTTCGCTGAGCGCGTACGCGCGATCCAGCGCGTAGGTGGGCAACATCTCGCCGAACCACACCACATCCGGGCGGAGCAGGTCGCCGCAGCGCGGGCAGCGCGGCGGAATCGCGGTTTGATCGGCGAAGTCGGCGCGCGTGAACCCGGTGTGCCCGCCGTCGAGGCATTTGTAGCGGTGGATGCTGCCGTGCAGCTCGACCACATCGGTCGAACCGGCCGCCTGGTGCAGCCCGTCAATGTTCTGGGTGATGACCGTGACTGCGGGGAAAAGAGATTCCAGCGCCGCGATGGCGCGGTGGCCCGGATTGGGTTGCGCCGCGGCGAGCATGTCATAGCGGTGGGCGTACCATTCCCACACCAGCCGCGGGTCACGCACGAAGCCCTCGCGCGTGGCGAGCCGCGTCGGGTCATAGCGCGCCCACAACCCGGTCTGCGCGTCGCGAAACGTCGGGATGCCCGACTCCTGCGAGACGCCCGCGCCGGTCAGTACGACCACGGCGCGGGCCGCGGCCAACCGTTGCGCAGCCTCTGCGATGCGCGCTTCCATCGTCACCTCGCTTTGTGTCTATCCGAAAACTTCCAGATCACCATGTCTTTCCCCTGGTAGCCTGACCGGCCACTTCGTAGTGACGGCTTTAGCCGTTGTACTGCCCGCCTAACGGCTGATGCCGTTACTGTGAAGAAGAGCGGCTGAAGCCGCCACTACGAAGAAGAGCGGCGCGCGGTTTTCGGATAGAAATTTTTAAGACTTCGCGCCGGCGTTCTCCATCTGGAGGAAGTCATGCGCTTTCTCCAGCCAATCCATGATCTGGATGCCCTGCGGGCACTTCGCCTCGCACTCGCCGCATTGCAGACAGCAATCGGCGCGCTCTTCCTCGCGGATCCACTGGTTATAGGCCACGCGTGAGCGTTCGGGCGCGGCGTACATCACGGCCTGGTTGTAGATCTCGAAGATGCGCGAGATCGCCACGTCGTTCGGGCACGGCTGGCAATACTTGCAATCCGTGCAGGGGATGGGGCACAGCTTCAGATATGCGTCGCGCGCCTGGGCCACGAGCGCCAGTTCGTCCTCCGTAAGGCTCCCTGCCAGCGCGCGATCCGCGGAGGCGAGGTTCTCCTCGACGTGCTGCATGGTGGTCATGCCGCTCAACGTGACGTTGACCTCCGGCTGGTTCCAGACCCATTGCAGCGCCCACTCAGCGGGGCTGCGGCGCACTGCGGCGCTGTCCCACAGTCGCTGCACCGGATCCGGCGCGCGGCCGGCCAACAGACCGCCGCGCAACGGCTCCATCACGACCACGGCCAGCCCGCGGTTCGCCGCGTAGCGCAGCCCGCGCGCGCCGGCCTGATAGTCCTCGTCCATGTAGTTGTACTGAATCTGGCAGAAGGTCCAGTTGTCGTAGCCGTCCACGATGGTCTTGAAGGTGTCGTAATCGTCGTGGAACGAGAACCCCAGGTGCTCGATGCGCCCGTCGGCCATGGCGCGCTCGGCCCAGTCCAGCACGCCGAGGTCGCGCATTTTCGGCCAGCTCTCTTTGTTCAACCCATGCAACAGATAGAAGTTGATCGGCCCGATCTGGAGCCGTTCCAACTGCTCGTCCAGGTACTTGTCGAAGTCGGCGGCGGATTGCACCAGCCAACATGGCAGCTTGGTCGCCACGCGCACGCGTTCGCGATAACCATCGCGCAGCGCGCGCCCGACGAACGGTTCGCTCGCGCCGCTGTGATACGGGTAGGCCGTGTCAATGTAGTTCACGCCCTGGTCAATGGCGTGGCGCACCATGCGCGCCCCTTCCGCCTCGTCAATCGCCGAGCGGTCCTCGCCGATGACGGGCATCCGCATGATGCCGAACCCCAACACCGACGCCTCCCAATCCAACCGACCGAATTTTCGATACTGCATGATTTTCCTCTTACCTTTCTATTTCCTTGTATCCTTGCTTCCCTGTCTACTTACCTACTTGTTTCCTTGTCTACTTGCCTACTTCCCTCACGGGATCAACAATAGCTTCCCCACCGTTCCGCGGCTCGCGAGCGCCTCCTGCGCCTCGACGGCTTGCTCCAGCGGGTAGGTGCGGTCTATGTGCAGCTTGAGCTTACCGCTGATGATCATGGCGAAGACGGCGTTGGCGTGCGCCAATAATTCCTCGCGGGTGGAGACGTATGAGAAGACCGTGGGCCGCGTGAGGAAGAGCGACCGCCCACCGGCCAGCCGTTGGATATCGAACGGCGGCGGGAAGCCGCTGGCCTGCCCGTAGGAGACCAGATAGCCCAGCAGGGCCAGGCTGTTCAGGCTCCCGTCGAAGGTGTCCTTGCCGACCGAATCATAGGCTACGTTGACGCCCTTGCCGTCGGTGATGCGCTTGACGGCCGCCTCGAAGTCCTCTTGCGTGTAGAGGATGGTTTCGTCCGCGCCCGCCTCGCGTGCGACTTGCGCTTTCGCCTCGGTAGACATCGTGCCGATCACATAGCCGCCCCGCATCTTCGCGATTTGACATAACAATCGGCCAACCCCGCCCGCCGCGGCGTGTACCAGCACCCGGTCGCCCGGCTTGATCGGGTAGGTGCGGGTCGCCAGCACGTGCGCCGTCAGCCCTTGCACCATCGAAGCCGCGGCCTCCTCCAGGCTCAGATCGTCGGGTACCGGGACCAGCTTTTCCGCCGGGATCAGCACGTGGGTGGCGTATGCGCCGGAACCCCCCAGGAACGCCACCCGGTCGCCCAGTTTGACTACCGTCACGTCCGGCCCGACGGCCTGTACCACGCCTGCACCTTCGCCGCCCAGCCCCGCCGGCAGCGGGATCGGATACCACCCGCGCCGCTGATAGATTTCGACGAAGTTCACGCCGGTCGCCGTCATTTCCACCAGCGCCTGGCCGGGGCCGGGCGTCGGCGTGGGCCGCTCCTCGTACTTCATCACTTCCGGGCCGCCCGTTTCGTAGAGCATGATCGCTTTCATGGGTTGTTCTCCGTTGGGAATAGCGCCAGCAGTTCGCTGAGCATCATGGCCGTCGCGCCCCACACCTTGTGCGGGCCGACGGCGAAGAATGGCACCTGAGCCGTCGCGCCGCGCAACTCCCAGGTTTCCTGGCAACAGGTTGCCGGGGCCAGCAAGTGCGCCAGCGGGATTTCGATGACCTCCGCAACCTCATGAGGGTTTGCCGTGAAATGGGGGCGCTGCACCATGTAGGCCACCACCGGGTAGACGCAAAAGCCGCTGTGCGGGATGTAGAGCGGAGATAGCCGCCCCAAGACTACGGGGTCGCCGGGCTGCACGCCCAGCTCCTCCTCGGCCTCGCGCAGCGCGGCCGTCTCCACCGTTTCCCCATCATCCAGGCTGCCGCCTGGAAACGAGATCTGGCCGCGGTGGTTGACGAGCGCCTCGGTGCGCCGGGTGAGCACCAGGTTCAAGCCCTCAGCGCCGGGATAAAGCAGCGCCAGCACGGCAGCGCGCCGGCAATCCAGATCCGGTTCAAGGATGCGCTCAGTTCCGGGGCGCGGATCGGGTGACATCCGCAACTGCGCGGGCAGTCCCGGCAACGGTTCGCCCAACGCCGCGCGGAGGCGCGTAATCGTTTGATCTAATGCTGTGGTTTGGATATCGCCGTTCACTCGAATCCCTCGGTTTTATTTTACCATATCCCGCGCCGGGCGGCTGAAGCCGCGACTACGAAGATGATCGCGTGCTGTTCTTTGTAGTGGCGGCTTCAGCCGCTGGAGGCAGGATCGCGGCTGAAGCCTCGACTCCCGGGTGCATTTGGAATGGCTGCGCCCCATCCGTGCATCCGTGGAATATCCGTGTGGGCATCCGTGTTGGCCGTCCTCGTTTTTGACCTCCTGCCCGTCTCCGGCTATACTCACCCCATGCTATACATTCGGATGGGCCGCTCGCAGTTCGCTCTTCCCATCACGCCGTCGGGGGTGGTGTTGACCTAGTTCAACGCGCCCATTTTTCGGATCGTTACGTCAACTTGTCGGCCGGGGCGCAATCGCCACGGCCGTTTTGTTTTTAACTTTACATGGAGATAACCCGATGGCTGAGATCATCTTGAACCTGACCGGGGTCAACTACACATACTTCGACCGGCCCGTCCTCACCGACCTAGGTTGGGAGGTTCAGACGGGCCAGAAGGTCGGCCTCGTCGGCGCGAACGGCGGCGGCAAGTCTACGCTGCTCAAGCTGATCCTGGGGCGACTGACGCCGGATGCCGGGGCGATCTTTCGCAAGCGCGACCTGAAGATCGGCTATCTGCCGCAGGACGTGGCGAACGACCCCGAGCTGGATATGACGCGCTCGGTGCTCGACACCGCGCTCGCGGGTTCGCCGGAGGTCCGTCAACTGCGCGACGATCTGGCGGCGCGAGAGGCCCAACTGAGCGACCCGGCGGTCTACGGCGACGCCGTGAAGCTGACCCGCGTGCTTGAGGCGCATGACCGGTTGCTGCACGCCTACGAAGCGGCGGGCGGCGCGACCTTCGAGAACCGGGTGCGCTCGACCCTGCGCGACCTGGGGCTGACGGATGACACGTTCGACCAGCCGTTGGCGACCCTCAGCGGCGGGCAGGCGAAGTTGGCCGCGCTCGCCCGGCTGCTGGTCTGGGGACCCGATCTGCTGCTGCTCGATGAGCCGGATAACCACCTCGACGTGACGGGCAAGGAGACGCTGGAGAAGTTCATCCGCGACTATCCCGGTACAGTGGTCATTGTCTCGCATGACCGCTATCTGCTCGACCAGGTGGTAGACCGCATCGCTGAGCTTGACCGCGGTCAGATCTCCGTGTGGCCCGGTACCTACTCTGTCTATGCGACCAATAAACAGTTGGCGATGATGCGCCAGGAGCAGATGTACCGGGCGCAGCAGAAGCGGATCAACCAGATCGAGGCGGCCATTGCTCGCTGGGAGCTGGCGGCCAGGATGCTGGAGGATGAGCGCGCCGCGCGCCAGGCGCGCTCGCGCCATAAGATGCTGGAGCGGATGGACAAGATCGAGCGCCCCACCGAACAGACGCGGATGCAGCTTGAGTTGAGCGGCAAGCGCGGCAGCAACAAGGTGCTGGAGATCGCGGGGCTGAAGAAGCAATATGCTGGGCCTAATAGCGACGGAGTGAACGTGGTGTTGGATGGCCTGGACTTGCTGGTGTGGCACGGCGAACGCGTCGGGCTGGTGGGGCCGAACGGCGCGGGCAAGTCGGTGCTGTTTCGCTGCATCCTGCGCGAGGCCGGGCTGGAGGGGGAAGCGCCCGATGGTGGGGTCATCCGGCTGGGGCCGAGCGTCCGCGTCGGTTACTATGCGCAGCAGCATGAGATATTGCACCCCGATTGGACACTCATCCAGGAGGTGCGCGACGCCAAACCGATGTACGAGAACGATGCCATCGCCTTCCTCGCGAAGTTCCTGTTTGACTATCAGGCCGCGCAGAAGCAGGTGCATCACCTCAGCGGCGGCGAACGCAGCCGGCTCCAACTGGCGCGGCTGATGCTCTCCGATATCAACTTCCTGTTGCTGGATGAGCCGACCAACAACCTCGACATCCCCTCGGCGGAAGTGCTGGAGGCGGCCATCGAGGATTTCGGCGGGACCGTGCTGGTGATCTCGCACGACCGTTACTTCCTGGATCGCATCGTTGATCGGGTGGTGGGGCTGGAGGATGGCCGCCTGACCGAGGTGATCGGCGGCTACAGCGACTATCTGGAGGCGCAAGGTGCTCTGTTGGGGTGACAGCACAAAATAAGAATCTATCCGAATACTTCCAAATCATCGTGTCTTTCCCTTCGTAGTGACGGCTTTAGCCGTTAGGGAGCACGAAAACGGCTAAAGCCGTCACTACGAAGGGGCGGCGCACAGTTTTCGGATAGACACTAAATACGGCCGCATCCATGTATAACGGATGCGGCCGTGTTTTCCGAGGAGGAAGTGTTACGACTTGCGTTTCAGCACGGGCAGGCCGGTGCTGCTTTCGACGGCGATGTAGCCATCGGGGATCGCGTCCAGCGCGCCATCTTTCTTTTCGGACGCAAAGTAGTAGAGGGTCTGCGTACCGCCGTTTTTCAACGGGCGCTTCTTCGCGTGCAAGATGTAGGTCTTGCCTTTGGAGTTGGTGAAGGCATATGCCATAGTTGTCATCTCCATTCTTGGTGAATTCTTTTGAGTGAACTGCTTTTGCGAATGAATGCGGCTGTGCATTCACGCTTATGTCACCTTACCACAGATTGCGGCCTTTGTAAAGATATTTGATGAGAGTTTGAACGCTGATCGCACGGGATATTGTCACAGGCTTTCGCCGCGCAGCAGGGCGCGGCTGAGCGCGCCATGTCGCCGGACGAGCGCGGGCATGTCCAGCCCGAAGATCGCGCCGTCGCGCACGCGCACCGCGCCGTTGATGACGCTGAGATCAACCTGTGGCGGCGTGCAGAAGACTAGCGCCGCCAGCGGGTCGTGCAGCGCGCCTGAGAATTCCGGGCGCGCCAGCGTGTAGCCGATGAAGTCGGCGGCCATGCCGGGGGCCAGCGCGCCGATGTCATCGCGCCCCAGCACCGCCGCGCCGCCCAGCGTGGCGATCTCCAGCGTCTCCTGCGCCCCCAGCGCGGCCGGGTTGCCGCCCACGCGCTGTAACAGCATCGCATGGCGCGCTTCCGCCAACAGGTGGCCGCTGTCGTTGCTGGCCGAGCCGTCCACGCCCAGCCCCACCTGCGCGCCCGCGTCGCGCAGCGCGCGCACCGGCGCGATGCCCGAGGCCAGCCGCATGTTGGAGGACGGGCAATGCGCGACGCCGCTGCCCGTGCGCGCAAAGAGGGCGATTTCCGCCGTATCAAGATGGACGCAATGGGCGTGCCACACGTCAGGCCCCATCCAGCCGAGCGACGCGACGTAATCCACGGGGCGCGCCCCGAACTTTTCCAGGCAGAACTGCTCTTCGTCCAGCGTCTCCGCAAGATGGGTGTGCAACCGCACGCCATAGGCGCGCGCCAGGGCAGCGCTCTCGCGCATCAGGTCGGCGGTGACGCTGAAAGGGGAGCAGGGCGCGAGCGCCACGCGCACCATGCCGAACCGTTGCGCCTGATGGAATTGCTCGATCGCGCGGCGGCTGTCACGCAATATAAAATCTTCGTCCTCCACCAGGCTGTCCGGCGGCAGCCCGCCCCGGCTCTGTCCCAGGCTCATGCTGCCGCGCGTGGCGTGGAAGCGGATGCCCAACTCCACCGCGGCCTCGATCTCGTCGTCAATCCGCACGCCGTTTGGGTAGATGTAGAGGTGGTCGCTCGACGTGGTGCAACCGGCGAGCATCAGTTCCGCCAGCGCCAGCTTCGCCGAAACATAGGCCGCCTGCGGCGTCAGCCCCGCCCAGATGGGGTAAAGCGTCGTCAGCCAGTCGAAGAGGACGCGATCCTGCGCCATGCAGCGGGTCAGCGATTGGAAGAGGTGGTGGTGCGTGTTGACCAGGCCGGGCAGCACGATCATGCCGCGCGCATCGAGAACGCGGTCGGCGGTGGACGGCAATTCCGCCGTCGGGCCGACCTGCATGATCTGGTCGTCCTGGACGAAGAGCCCGCCGTTCGGTATCTGGCGGCGGTCGGCGTCCATCGTGACCAGCAGGTCGGCATTTCGCAATAGAAGAGTGGACATATGCTGCCTCGGCGTGAATGATTGGGTCTCCAGGTGTTGTACACCAGCGTCCGGCGGATGTCAATCATTCCGCGTATTCACGCCCTGCGGCTGAAGCCGCCACTACGAAGGAAGGCCGCCCTGCGGCTGAAGCCGCCACTACAAAGGGGGGAAACCCCTTCGCAAAAATGATGCGCTTGCCCCCGTAGACAGATGGTGCTATTCTAAGACAAATACTTAACGGATGGCGTAGCCTGTGGCAGAGACAATCGCACAATATCTGGTGATCCTCAATCCATCCGCGGGGCGAGGGGCCGGCGCCCTGGCCCGTGAGCCGATCGAGCGGGAATTGCGTCGGGCCGGCGTATCCTATGACCTGGTCGAGACGACCGGGCCGCGTCACCCTGAGCAATTGGCCTATGATGCGGCGGCGCAAGGGTATCAAGTCATCGTTTCGGTGGGCGGCGACGGCACCGCGCATGAGGTCGTCAACGGTATGGTGCGCGCGGCCCGCGAACACCGCGATTCCCCGACCGAAGCGCAACCGATGGGGCCGTTAGGGCTGATTCCCATCGGCACGGGCAACGACTATGCGTGGCGGCTGGGCCTGCCCTTGAACGATCCTGCGGCCGCGACGAAACTGCTGCTCGATGGACCGCGGCGCCGGGTAGACCTGGGCGAGGTGACCGATGATGCCGGGCGGAGCGAGATTTTCCATAACCATTTCGGTGCGGGCTTCGAAGCGGCGGTGGCGATTGAGAGCCTGAAGATCCAGCGTTTTCGCGGCCTCACGCTCTATCTGGCCGCCTTGACTCACGTGATCCCGCAGTATGTAAAACCGACTCTCGTGACGGTGCAATACAACGGCGCGACGCGCACCGCACCGATGTTGCTGGTATCGGCGGCCAACGGGGGACGCACCGGCGGCGGGTTCAAGATTGCGCCGGGCGCGCTGCTCGATGACGGCGAACTCGATTTGATTATGGCGTCCAGCTCGAACATACCGACGACATTGTATCTTCTGCCGCATTTCATGCGCGGGACACACATCGGGCAGACCCGGTTCGTGGCGGCGGATCGCACCGCGTGTCTGACGATTAACGCCGCGGACGGGATGCCTGTCCATCTCGACGGGGAGATTTACCGTGAGGACGCGCGCCAGATGACCATCCGCGTGTTGCCGAGGTGCATGGAGGTCATCGCGCCTGCCAGCGCATAAGGTTTCGTGCAGGAGTCCGTATGTCGCCGGAGTTGCAACTGATCGTTTTTGCGGGGTTGCCCGGAACAGGCAAAACCAGCCTGGCGCGCGCGGTGGCGCGGGAATTGCGGGCCGCCTATCTGGATAAAGATACACTGCGCGATGCCGTCATCGAGGTCGCGCGGGAAATGAACATCGCCCAGGGCGACGAGTTGGCCCGCCCTGTGGCCTACATGCTGTTGGTCAACCTGGCGCGCGACAATTTGAGCCTGGGGGTGTCTGTGGTGCTGGATAGCCCCGCCCGCTACAGCGCCTACCGGGATAAAGTCGAGAATCTGGCGCGCGCCCATGACGCCACGATTAAACTGATCGAGTGCATCTGCACCGACGAAGCCCAGCTTCGCGAGCGGCTGGAGCGCCGCGGCGGCTGGAGCCGCTTTCAAAATGAGCGCGACATGTTCGAGCGCCTGAACGGTCCCCGGCTGATTGTTGACACTGCCGAACCGATGCTGCTCAACGTGCGCAAGGTGATGACGTATCTGGGCCGAGGGATCGGGGAGCCGCGTAGCCCTTAGAGCATTTTCTCCGAATATGCGTAGTTTAGACCCTTGTGGGCGCCGCGAACGGGCACAAGGCCCGACAGAACGGACACAAGGCCCTATACTACGTGGGTTTTCGGATAGCCCTTAGCCGTAGCTGGCCGATCCAGGCCGAAAGTGAGAGGTTTTATGCCTGCTATCCAGGTAGTTCTGTTTGATCTCGGGGGCACGTTGCTGCATTACGATCAGCCGCCGGAGCGTTCGTTCGAGCGACTCAACGCCACGGCGTTCCTGGCCTTGTTGAAGGCCGCGGCCGCGGAGGGCGCTAAAATTCCCGACCCCGAGCTGGCCGTGCGCGCCGTGGGGCGAATGTCCGCCGCTATCGAGGCGAAATCGCGCCGGACGCTCTACTCTAACACTGCCGAAACCATCCTGCGCGACGGGCTGGAGGCGATCGGCATCCAACTGACGCCGGCGCAATGGGATGCGGGGCTGGCCGCCTACTACGACACGATCTCTGCTGCCGTGCAGCCCGTCGCCGGGGATGCGCCCCGCGTGCTGGACTCGCTGGTAGATGAAGGACGCACGCTGGGGCTGGTCTCCAACACCCTGTGGGCTCCTGCGCTGCACGATCGCGACCTGGAGCGCTTCGGGCTTTACGGCTATCTGCCGGTGCGCGTCTATTCCAGCACGGCCGGTTTCATCAAGCCGCACCCCGATATCTATCGCAAAGCCCTCGACATCCTCAACGTCGCGCCCGCTGAGGCCGTGTTTGTGGGCGACCGGCTGGACGTGGACATCGCCGGGCCGCAGAAGATCGGGATGCGCGCCATCCTGGTGGATTCGCCCTATCGCACCGAGCCGGGGGATTCGGAGATCAAACCGGACGCACAAATCGAGACGCTGGATGAACTGCCTGCGCTGCTGGATGAGTGGGAACGGGCGCTCGAAGTCACCATTCCCTAGAATCTATCCGAAATGCCGTGGTACAGGGCCTTGCGCCCGTCGCACGGCGCCCACGAGGGCTAGACTACGAGTTTTCTGATTCATTGGAGGATGACATGAACGTAGCACAGATTGCAAAACGCGTCCTGAGCGGTTGTATCCTGGTCGCGTTCCTTGTGGTTTTGCCGGCCGGCGCCGCGCTTCAACCTGACGCCACGGCGGTAACGCAACAAAACGTCTACTTCCCTCTGATTGCGAAAGATGCCGGTCTACCGGGGATTGCGCTGGTGGATCGGATTGACGGCTTCGACCGGCCCACACACGTCACCCATGCGGGCGATGGCAGCAATCGCCTGTTCGTCGTCGAGCAAAAGGGTCGCATTCGGATCGTTCAGAACGGCGTCTTGCTTCCCACGCCATTCCTGGACATTCGCGACCGCGTGAGTTGTTGCGCGGAGCTGGGCTTGTTCAGCGTCGCGTTTCCTCCCAATTACGCGACCAAACATCATTTCTACGTGATGTATACGAACAAGCCCGGCAATACGGTCGTTTCCCGCTTTAGCGACGGCACAGATCCGAACGTCGCGGATAAATCGAGCGAGGAGTACGTGTTCACGGTGGATCAGCCGACCGCGAGCCACAATGGTGGGCAGTTGGCCTTCAGTCCGCAAGATGGTTATCTCTATATCGGGATGGGCGATGGCGGCCCCGGCGGGGATCCCAATAACCGGGCGCAGAACCCACTGGAACCGTTCGGCAAGATTTTGCGCATTGACGTGGAGTCGGGCGTCACGCCCTATGCCGTCCCGGCGAGCAACCCGTTCGTCGGCAACCCCGCGTATCTGCCCGAAATCTGGGCCATGGGGTTGCGCAATCCCTGGCGCTTCTCGTTCGACCGGCTCAACGCCGACCTGTACATCGGCGACGTGGGGCAAGAACTCTACGAGGAAGTGAATTACCAGCCGGCCGTGTCAACAGGGGGTCAAAACTACGGGTGGCGGATCATGGAGGGCGAGCACTGTTACGGCGCGGCCACGTGCGACATGACCGGCCTGACCCTGCCCATCCATACCTACGATCACTCGGAAGGCTGTTCGGTGACGGGCGGTGTGGTCTATCGCGGCGCGCTAGAGCCGCGTTTGCAGGGGGTGTACATCTACGGCGATTTCTGCAGCGGACGCATCTGGGGCCTGCAACGCGCCGGCGCCGGTTGGACGAATCAGCTATTGCATCAGCAGGGCGTCTGGCTCACGAGTTTCGGCGAGGATGAACAGGGCGAGGTGTATCTGACGGATGTCGACGCGGGCCGCATCTATCGCATTGCTGTTGCGCCGTAGCCGCATCTAACGTCTGCGGGGCGTCTTCCGGGCGCGTTTCTGATCCATCAGGATGTTGAAGGCCAGCGTCTTGTCGTCAATGGCTTTCTTGAGCGCGGCCTTATCGGGCTCCGCGGTCGCGATTGCCAGCTTTTCCTTGAGGGCGTTGATGTCTTTCAGCAGTTGAACCTCTTCCGGCAAGAACCCGGAATCCTTCAACAGCTTGATCGCCATGCGCTCCGCTTCGGGCAGGTCGAAGTAGCCGTCCAGGTCGAGCGGCTTGCCCTTGCCCGGCAGGTTGTCGAACTCGCCGCGCGCCATGGCGTCGCGGATGATCTCTTCCACGAGCTTGTCAAACGACATGTGCGTCTCCCTGGTGTCGCGGAGTGCGCATCCTCAGATGCGCAACGGGTTTGGAACACGAAGACGCGAAGTAACGCGAAGAACACGAAGCACTAAGATCGCGAAGTCCCCTGCGCACTCCACACCAATCATTACTCGCGCAGCGCCTGCTCGAGCAGCGCGCGCACGACCGCCGGATTGCCTTTGCCGCGCGTCTCGCGCATCACCTGGCCCATCAACCACCCCAACACGGTGTCCTTGCCCGCCCTGTACGTGGCGACCTCATCGGAATGCTTCGCCAGCACGGCGGCGACCACAGCCGCGAGCGCGTCGGCGTCGCTGACCTGCGCTAACCCCAGTTCCTGCACCAGTGCGCCCGGCTTGCGCCCCGTCTCGAACATCGCATCCAGCACGCGCTTCGCACTGTTCTGGTTGATCTGCCCCGCGGCGACCAGCGCCAGCAGCGCGGCAAAATCCTCCGGCTTCACCTTCACCGCCTCGATGCCCACGCCCGCCGCGTTCATCAGCCGGAACAACTCGCCGGTGATCCAGTTCGCGGCTATCTTCGGGTCTACGCCCGCGGCGATCATCGCATCGAAATAGTCCGCGACGGCGCGGTCGTCCGCCAGCACAACCGCATCGCGTTGATCTAGCCCGTGCTGCGAGACGAAGCGCGCCGCTTTGGCGTCGGGCAGTTCGGGCAGCCGCGACGTGAGGTCCGCCACAAGTTCGCGGCTGATCTCTAAAGGCGGCAGGTCCGGTTCGGGGAAATAGCGATAGTCGTGCGCCGACTCCTTGCTGCGCTGCACCACCGTGCGCCCATGCTCTTCGTCCCACCCCATCGTCACCTGCTCGACCTGCCCGCCCGCCTCGATCAATGCAATTTGGCGCGCCACTTCGTATTCCAGCGAGAGCTTGACGGAGCGGAACGAGTTGAGGTTCTTGACCTCGACTTTGACGCCGAACTCCTCCTGGCCCACCGGCCGCACGCTGACGTTGGCCTCACAGCGCATGGCGCCCTTCTCCATGTCGGCGCTGCTCACGCCCAGGTAGCGCAAGATGGTCTGCAATTTGGTCAGATAGGCGCGCGCCTCTTCCGCGGTGCGCAGATCCGGCTCGCTGACGATCTCGAGCAAGGGGACGCCCGCGCGGTTCAGGTCCACGAGGCTGTGATCGCCCGCGTGTATAAGTTTGCCGGTGTCCTCTTCCAGGTGGGCGCGCGTCACGCCGATGCGCCGCTCGCCCGCCGCCGTCTCGATCTCCAACACGCCGTCGAGACACAATGGTAGCTCGTACTGGCTGATCTGGTACCCCTTCGGCAGGTCGGCATAATGGTAGTTCTTGCGCGCGAATACCGATGTGTCGCTGATGGTGCAGCCCAGCGCCAGCCCCGCCATGATGGTCTTCTCGACGGCCACCCGGTTGATCACGGGCAGCACGCCGGGCAGCGCCATGCACACCGGGCAGACGTGCGTGTTGGGCGGCGCGGCGGCGTAGTCGGCGCTGCACCCGCAGAACATCTTGGACTCGGTCAGGATTTGGGCGTGGACTTCCAGCCCGATGATGGTTTCGTAGGTGGTCATAATGGTCTTCTTGATTACATATTTCCCCCTTTGTAGTGGCGGCTTCAGCCGCTGTACTCCCAGAGCGGCTAAAGCCGCCACTACAAAGGGGTGGTACGCGTAGTTTTCGGGTAAAGTTTCTCAGCCGTGGCGGCGCATGAAGCGATGCATCCGCTCCAGCGCCTCTTCGAGTTGGTCTTTCGCGGTAGCATAGCACATGCGGACATAGCCCTCGCCGCCCAATCCGAACGCCGGGCCGGGCACCGCGGCAATCTTCTCCTCATCCAGCAGCGTCCAGGCGAAGGTGTCTGAGTCCATCCCGCTGACCCGGATATCGGGGAAGGCATAGAACGCGCCGCACGGCTCGAACGTGGGCATTCCGATGCTGTTCAGCCCGCCGACCAGCAGCTTCCGGCGCACGTCATACGACTCGCGCATCGCCAGCACCGCCTCTTCCGCGACCGGATCGGTCATTGCGGTGATCGCCGCGACCTGCGCGGTGGTGGGGGCCGACATAATGGTGTACTGGTGTACCTTGCGCATTGCCCCCAGCACGTCTTTCGGCCCCAGCGCGAAGCCAAGCCGCCAGCCGGTCATGGCATAGTCCTTCGAGAAGCCGCCCAATACCACTGTGCGGTCACGCATCCCGGGCAGCGCGCTGAATGTCGTGTGCGTCGCCGTGCCATAGACCAGCCGGTCGTAAATCTCATCGGAGATCACCAGAAGGTCATGCCGCGCGGCCACCGCGGCGATCTCCAGCATCCGCTCGCGCTCCAACACCGCGCCGGTCGGGTTGTTCGGATAGTTGATCAGGATGGCCTTCGTGCGCGGCGTGACGGCGGCCTCGATCTGCGCGCCGGTCACCTGGAACTCCGTCTCGACGTGGGTCGCGATGGGCACAGGCGTCCCACCCGCAAAGGTCACTTCGGGCGCGTAGGAGACGAAGCAGGGCTGGGGGATCACCACCTCGTCGCCGGGGTTCAGCAGCGCGGTGAGCGTCAGGTAGAGCGCCTCCGAACCGCCCACCGTCACCAGCGTCTCCTCTTCCGGGTGATAGTCCACCCCGTAGCGCGTCGCCCACTTGGCCGCAATCGCGCGACGCAATTCTGCGATGCCCGAGTTGGAGGTGTAGCGCGTCTCGCCGCGCTCCAGCGACGCGATGCCTGCCTTGCGGATCACGTCCGGCGTCACGAAGTCCGGCTCGCCGATCCCCAGCGAGATCACGTCGTCCATCGTGGCCGCGATGTCGAAGAACTTGCGAATGCCCGACGGCGGAACCTCCGCCACCCGGCGCGAAATGCGGTCAGACATGTTGGTCGTCCATCCCATCTATCCGAGCTTGCTGGTCGCGTCGTTCACGATCTCTACGTCGCCGCGGCACACCACGCCCGCGCCGAAGAGCACGTCGCCGCGCACCGTGAGCCGAGTGCATGCGATCAGCGAGGGCGCGCCGGCGCGGAAGCGGGCTTCGAAATCGTCAATCAGGCGGTAGTAGCGCGGGTCGAGGTCTATCACCGGCGGCTGATCGTCGCGGCGCGGGTCGAGCATCACGCGAAAGTCGTTGGTGATCAGGTAGGCGTCGGAGCGCACGCCGAGCAGGTCGTTCGTGGTCTTCACCGGCGCGAAGCGGCTCCGCGGGACGCGGATCGCGCCCGCTCCATCGAATAACTCGATCGCCGCGCCCATCGCCGTCTCGAGTTGGTACACCGGCGGCGAGTCGGGGTCGCGCGGATCCACCGTCTTGCTGTTGCGGATCAACGGCAGCTCGAGCACGCCGTCCGAACGCGCCAGTAGATCGGCCAGCGCGTCGAGGT